>JAJXXB010000079.1 GCA_021781315.1 Actinomycetes bacterium
CGGGGTCGAAGGCGACCACCACGCCGGGCGCCAGTCCCGCGATCCACGCGGCGACCGCCGGGCCGATCTCGGGGTAGACGAGGCTGTAACCCGAGAGGAAGACGTAGTCTCCCTCGGCCGGCGCCACAGTGGCGAGGTCCGAGGGGGCGAGCGTGAGCTCGGCGCCGGGGGCGGTCACGAAGGTCCGCTCGCCACTCGCCTCCACCAACACGACGCAAAAACCCACGTCGAGATCGGAGGCGGACTGAATCGGAGTGTCGATGGCGAGCGACGCGAGGTCGTCTCGCGCGAGGTCGGAGAACGCCCCGTGACCGAGCCGACCGACGTAGGAGACGTCCATTCCCTGGCGCGCGGCCGCGCTCATCACGTTAAAGCCCCCGCCGGTCGTGACCACGTGGCTGCTCGCGAGCGCGTCGCCGCCGCGAGTGGGGAGCGTGGCGATGCGCATCACGACGTCCACCATCACGGTGTCGAGGTTGAACAGACGTGGCGCCACGTTGCTCACGTTAGGTCGCGTCAGTCGTGGCGCGAGAGGAACTCGTTGACCACCTCGAGGTAGCGTGCGGGCTCTTCCACGAAGGGCATGTGGCTCGACTCGTCAAAGAGCGTCCACTGGGCGCCAGGAATCTCCTCGACGAAGGGCGCCACGGTGGCCGGGGTGGCCTCGTCGTAGTGGCCCGAGAGCACGAGCGTGGGCACGCTGATGGCCCCGAGGCGCCCGACCACGGACCAGTCGCGCAGGGTGCCGACGCAGAAGAATTCGTTGGGGCCGTTCATCGCGTGATAGACGGTGGGGTCATCGGCCAGCCGATCGAACGTCGCCTGGACTTCGGGCGGGTACGGGCGCACCCGGCAGACGTGGCGATCGTAGAAGACCTCGGTCGCCGCGAGGTAGGCGGGATCGTCAATCGTGCCGGCGGCCTCGTGCGTCTCGAGGGCCACGCGAACGTCCTCGGGCAGGTCCGCGCGCAGCCGACTGGCCTCGCTCGCCCACAGGTCCATCGACGCCGGGGAGTTCGACAGGATCAGCGACCGGAGCCCGCGCGGCGTCGTGAGCGCAAACTCGGCACCGAGCATGCCACCCCAGGACTGGCCGAGCAGGTGGAACCGGTCGGCGACGCCGAGCTTCTCGACGAGGTTCGCGAGCTCGTCGCGAAAGAGCTCCACCGTCCACGAGTCCCCGCCACGCGAGGGGTCGTGCGTCGAGTTGCCGCAGCCCACCTGGTCGTAGTGGATCACCGGGCGACCCGAGCGAGCGAGCGCGGTGAGTGACAACAGGTAGTTGTGCGCCATCCCGGGTCCGCCGTGGACGATCACGATCGGCGTGAGGCCCGAGCCCAGGTCACCCGTCACCCGATACCAGGTGCGCATCCCGGCGAAGTCCACCGTGGCCTCACGGGTCGCGTCGAGGATCATCACCCGACGATATCGGCGAGCACGACACGGGCGATGACGCCTTTCTTAGGAATTCATTATCACCGCTTAGCCCAAAATTCGACCCGCGTCGATAGCCTCGGTGCCGTTCGCATCCGCGTCACGGACGCCGCCAGGGAGAGGAAAGGCCAATTTCCATGATTCAACGGGCCCCCCAGCGCGCCCGTCACGCCGCCGCGCCCGACGAGAGCGGGGTTGAGGGCAACGCCCGCTTCACGGGCCTGCTCGCCGTCGTCTTGCTGATCCTGCTCGCCCTCGAGGGGCTCACTATCCCCTTCATCGGTTCGCTGCTGACTCCTCACGTCTTCATCGGCGTCCTCCTGATCCCACCGGTCCTCTACAAGATCGGCTCGACCACGTGGCGCTTCGTGAAGTACTACACGGGCGATCCGCGTTATCGGCGCAAGGGCCCGCCCGTGCTGGTGCTGCGCGTGCTCGGGCCGGTCGTCGTCGTACTCACCCTCGCGGTGATCGGCTCGGGCGTCGGGCTCGTCCTGTTGCCGCGCTCGGAGCGGGCACTGATGCTCAGCGCGCACCAGGCGAGCTTCGTCCTGTGGTTCGGCGCGATGACGATCCACGTGCTCGGCCACGTCGTTGACACGGCCAAACTCGCTCCCCTCGACTGGTTCGCCCGCACGCGCCGCCAGGTGCGTGGCGCCTCGCTGCGTCAGTGGGCGGTGGCGTCGAGTCTCGTTCTGGGCGTGATCGCGGCGCTCGCCGTCACGCCCTACGCGGCCAACTGGTTCGCCCAGTCGTTCTGATCTAACCGACGAGCGGCAGCGACTCTCCCGGCTGCCAGGCCGTTACCCGCGTGGGCGTTCCCGCCGCGCGAAGGTGCTCTTCGACTTCGCCGGGCGTGCCCGCGAGCATCGGGAATGTCCCGTAGTGATAGGGCGCGAAGCGGGTCAGGCCCAGGAGACGCACCGCGTAGGCGGCCTCTCGCGGGCCCATGTTGTAGTGCCCGTCGATGGGCATCATGGCGATCTCGGGTGCGTAGAGGTCGCGCACGATGCTCATGTCGGAGAAGACGTTGGTGTCGCCCGACACGTAGACGGGTCCCCCCTCGCCCGGCGCCAGGGTCACGACGAATCCCACGGGGTTGCCCCCGTAGATCGAGGGCTGGTGCTCGCCGGCCGCGATCCCGCAGGAGTGGTCGGCCCCGACCATGGTGAAGGCGAGGTCGCCGTGTCGGTAGGTGCCCCCCTTGTTCATCTCGACCAGCTCGCTGAGCCCGGCGGAGGCGAAGTACGCCCCCATTTCGGGAACGCAGATCACTGTCGCGCCGGTGGCGACCGCCAGCGGCACCACCGACGCCATGTGGTCGAAGTGGCCGTGGGTCACGCAGATGACGTCGATGGGCCCGACGTCGAGCCCCTCGGGCGCCCTAGGGTTCTCGAGCCACGGATCGAAGATGACTCGGGTCCCGCCCTTGGTCGTCAGCAGCACCGTCGCGTGACCGAGCCAGGTCAACGTGCCGGGGGCGCCCACGGGTTGGTTTTCGATCTCGTCAACGAGCACGGCGGTCATCTCGACTCCTTTGTTCGGTTACGTCTTCGTGGCGATGTTATGTCCGGCGGCGTTCACCGCACACGGTCAGGTTCTCGGCGTGCAGCCCAGTGCCCGCGCGTACGCCGCGAACGAGAGCCGATAGAGCGCGACCGCGTCGGGGTTCGAGCGCACCAGGCTGAACCGCCAGCGCCCCCCGAGGTCGCGCCAGTAGTCGGTCAAGGTGACGCCATCGATCGAGTAGTGCACGAGCCAATACCCTCCGCGGACGCGAGTGACCCCCGTCGTGGTCGCCGCACCGGGCGGGTCGGGGCACTCGAGGTGGCGGCGGATGTAGGCCCCGCGAGAGATCACGGCGCGGCTGGCCGCGTCGAAGCGGTCATAGACGGCACCCGGACGGTTCGCCGCGTAGTCCCGGTTGAACGCGGTGGCGACGACCCAGAGCACGCGAGCTTGCTCGGGTTCAGACGATGTCGCGACGCGGACCAGCGCAGCGGTGGCGAGTAGGACCGCCACCAGCGCCGCGCTGAGCGCGAGCGTAAAGCGCCGGCGCCACCGTGACCCGCCGCCGTCTCCGAGCCCGGGATCCTGAGTGTCGCTCGGCACGCTCGAAGGCTAGCGAGCGGACCAGCCCGCGAGGCAATGAACATTGGCCCGGGCCGGCCCCGATAGATTTCCCTAGTTAGGGGTATGGATGACTGAACCGATCACGCTGGCCGAAACCCCGTGGGGATACCAGCGAAGTGACGAATTGCAGAGCAAGTTTCTCGCGGCGGCCCAGCGCCTGCGCGACGTGGATGGCTGGCCCAATCCCGAGCGCGACGGCGAACGCGAACTGCGCGCCAACCTCGTCCTCGAGGGCGGCGGGGTCAAGGGAATCGGCCTCGTCGGCGCCATCCTCGTCCTGAACGAAGCCGGGTACTCCCTCGAGCGCGTGGCGGGCACCAGCGCGGGTGCGGTCACCGCTGCGATCGCCGCCGCGATCGCCCAACGCGGACTCGACATGAACCAGCTCCTCGCGCACCTGCGCTCGCTGGATTTCTCGAAGTTCATGCCCGAAGGACGACTCCACGAGATGCTCGATCACGCGGGTGGACACCTCGCCGGGCTGATGGCCGACGCGGCCATCCTCACCAATCGAGAGGGCCTCTACTCGGGCGAGTATCTCGAATCGTGGCTGCGTCCGATCCTCCACAACCTCGGAGTGGCGACCTTCGCGGATCTGGCGATCGACGATGGCGATCGCGTGCTGGCCGAGGAGCGCCGCTACCGGCTCCTCGTCTACGTTTCGGACATCACGCGCGGGCGCCTCACTCGCCTGCCCTGGGACTACTCCCTCTACGGTCTCGATCCCGCCATCCAGGACCCTGTGATCGCCGTGCGCGCGTCGATGTCGATCCCCTTCTTCTTCGAACCGGTCCACGTCTCGGCCCGCGACACCGTCCTCGAAGTCCAGGTTCCGGGCACCGGCGCCACCAGCGTGCACTTCGCCGAGGGTCGCCACACGTGGGTCGACGGCGCTCTGCTCGCCAAATACCCGATCCACTCCTTCGACCACACCGACGGCGTGGTGCCGCCGTGGCCCACGATTGGCATCAAGTTGTCGCGATTTCAAACCGAATACCCGCCGGCCGGGCCACGTGAGTCGGCGATCGCCATCGCGGTGCGCTGTCTCAAGACGATGATGAACGAGTGGGACGCCTTAACGACCCACGACTCGGTGGCGCACCGGACGATCTTCGTCGATAGCGCGGGCACCAGTGCGACGGACTTCAACCTCACGCGAGACCAACAAGACGGTCTCTTCCTCGCCGGAGTGAGGGCGGCTACGCAGTACGTCATCGACGTGGCCGAACTTGGCGGCGTCCCGCGTCGCTAGAGAAAATCGGTGGTCGCGAGCGGTAAGTAATCGACATCACGTCGCCGGTAGAATTAGTTCAGCGCGGGCGACGTCGGCGCTGCCAACGAGTCCGGAGAGTCGATGAGCGTGACGATTGGATCGAGGTTTCGACGCGCGCTCGTCCTCCTCGTCACCCTCACCTCGCTCGGTGCCGTTGACGCCTCGGCCACCTCGAATCCGTCCATGGTCCACCCCGCGCGCAACATCGTCGCCCGACCCAACTTCGAGAGCTCGGGACCGTGCCACTGGACAAGCTCGCACGCGCTGGGATGCGTGAATCCGTGCTTCGTGGGCGTGTCCGGCACCGTCGTGGTCGCCCCGTACGACAATTCGCACGCCTGCACGAACTACGTGCTCGCCGCGATCAACTCCGCGCGCACGGTCGAGCACGTGGCGCCGATGGTGCTGCCGGACAACTGGTATTCCCTCTCGGTCACCGAGCAGATGTACGTGGTGATCAACCTCGAACGCACCGCGCGCGGACTCCCGCCCTACCTCGGGCTCACGAGGAACCTTGATGCGTCGGCGCAGGCTGGGGCGATCAAGAACGTCGACCCCTGGTTCGTCAACGGCATGGCGTACTCGCGGTTCACCTCGATCCTGGCTGACGCGTCGCCGTCGCCACTGGCGGCGGATTACGTGTGGATGTACAACGACGGCTGGGGCGGCAGCGCAGCGGCCACCTCCAACGTCGACTGCACCAGTGCCCAGTCACCCAGGTGCTGGGGGCACCGCTCGAACATCCTCGGCGGCTATCTCGGTCCGTACTGCCACACGTGCCAGATGGGCGTGGCGTTTCGCAACAACCAGGGCACCGGCGCCTACGCCGCGATCTTCGTCAAACCGCGCGGCCGCGCCGCGCCGATGTACTTCACGTGGTCGCGCGATGTCGCCCCGCACCTCACTTCCTCCATCACATCGACCACGGTGCCCACGGGCACGTAGCGAACGCCGATGCGCCGCGGCCTATCAGCCGAGCGCGGCACCGGCCACTGACGGGCGGGGCCGGCTCCGTCAGGGATGGGCGCGAAGAGACGTGGTGTAGCGAAGCTCAACG
>JAJXXB010000023.1 GCA_021781315.1 Actinomycetes bacterium
CCGGGCCGTCGCGAACTGCAGCAGCACCCACTCCCAGCGGTTCGGCGACCAGACGGCGACGCGGTCGCCCTTGGCCATCCCGGCCGCGAGCAGGGACCGGGCCACGTCGTCGACCGCGGCGTCGAGGGCCTCGTAGGTGTAGCGCACGTCCTCGCCGAGGTCGACGAGCGCCTCGTTCCGGGGCCAGCGCGCCGCCGAGCGGCGCAGGTTCTCCCCGATCGTCTCGCCGAGCAGCGCGGTGAGCGACGTCCCCGAGGCGTAGGACGCCCGGGCCATCGCCTCGCTTCGTGCCTCGTCGGCTGTTTGCTGCTGCGTTGTCACACTCGCCTCCCCGCGATCGACCGGGCCGACCCGGTACGCCCATGCCCGTCGTCAGGGACGCCGCGAACCAGGGCATCGCCCCTGTCGCCGATGGTCCTAGGCCCCACCTCTCGTTCGACCGGCACCACCGGCATTATTAGCATGCCGCGCCTCGACACGCGGTCTCCGTGGCACAAGACCCGTTCGCCGGGTGTCGCTCGGATAAGTTGGCCGCGTGAGCCTCCATGACCTCGCGCGTGCGAAGCGGGCGCGCACGACGGCGCGTCGACCGTGACCGGCGAGGCGCGCGAACCCGTCCAGGGCGAGACGCGCCGCGAGCGGCTCTTCGCGAGCGCGCGCAGCGCGAGCGTGCCCCTCGCCACCATCCTCGCCACCGTCGGGGTCATCGTCGGGGTCTACGCCGCGGGCCAGATTCTCTTTCACCTGAAGGGGATCCTGCTCACCCTGGTGGTGGGCAGCTTCATCGCGATGCTGCTCAACCCGATCGTGCACTGGCTGATGCACCACGGCGTGCACCGTCGCGGCTACGCGGTCACGGTGGTGATGGTGGTGGCCCTCGTCGCGTTCACGGGTCTCGCGGTCGCCTTCGGCTACCCGCTCGTGAACGGCCTGACCAACCTCGCCAACGCACTGCCCGGTTACATACGTCAGGCCGAGGCCGGACATGGCTGGCTCGGCCACCTGTTCCACCAGTACCACGTCCAGCGCTGGATCGCCCACAACACCGACAAGCTCACGAACTTCGCCAAGGGCCTCTCGCGCCCGGTGCTCGCCCTGGGCCGCGGCGCGATCACCACGACCTTCATGCTCGTCACGATGTTCTTCTACATCGTGCTCGTGCTCGTCGAGGCGCCCAAGCTGCACACCGGCTTCATGGCCCTGCTCTCGGACCGCAACCGGCCCCGCGCCGAGCGCCTCGGCGCGGTCATCGCCCGGGCGTCGCTCGGCTACCTGCTCGGCGGGTTCCTCACGTCAGCGCTCGGCGCGATCGTGATCTTCATAACGCTCGTGTCGCTCGGCGTGCCCTACCCCCTGCTCTTCGCGCTCTGGGTCCTGCTGGTGGACTTCCTGCCCCAGATCGGCGGCGCGCTCGCGGGCTTTCCGACCGTGCTCTTTGCCGCCATCTACTCGCCCACCGCCGGCGTCGTGACCCTGATCGTCTTTCTCGCCTACACCCTCATCCAGAACCACGTGCTCAACCCCATCGTGATGGCCAAGACCGTGAACGTCAATCCGCTCATGATCTTTCTCTCGATCATCGTGGGCGCCGAGATCGGCGCCTGGGTCGGCGGTCTCTTCGGCGGCTTCGTCGGGGTCGTGCTCGCCGTGCCGTTCGCCGCGGCCATCCACGCCACGGTCAAGGAGTTCTGGGAGTCGACCCACCCCAACGCGTAGGCGACGGCGTCGCGAAGCGCGCAGCTGGTCAGTCGGTCGCTCTCGCCCGCAGCTGCAACCAGAGCACGAGCCGCGCCGTCGGGTCGTCGAGGTCGACCCCGAAGTGCTCGACGATCTTGCGCATGCGGTAGCGATGGGAGTTCTCGTGCACGAATCGCGCCGCCGCGGCCCGGCGCACGTCGCCGCCGTAGTCGAGGTGCGCGAGCAACGTCGCGGCGTAGTCCGAGCCCGTCTGCGCGTCATGGGTGAGCAGCGCCCGCAGCGGCGCAACGAGGTTCGCGTCGTCGGCGACGCCCTGCTCGACGAGTTCCTCGAGCACGGTCACGTGACGAGCCTCGGCCACGTCGAGCACCTCGAAGCGACCACGGCGCACCATGGCGCGAAGGGTTCGATCGACGTCGCCGCGCGCATTCGCAACGTCGCTCGGGCTCGACACCGCCGCGAGCGCGGCGCCGAAGGGCACGCCCGCCAGCTGTCCGAGGACCTCGGCCGTCGACTCGGCGAACCGACGGCGCTGGTGCGCGCTGACCCGCTCGACGGGCAAGAGCACGTAGATCGCGTTGGCGACCCGCGCGCACGACGCGTCGTGGCGCAGGGACTCGGCGCTCGCCGCGACGACGTCGGTGAGCCGCAGGTCGTCCACCACGCCGTCGGCGCGGTCGAGGGGCCCGAAGGCGAACAGTGTGGCGGGCAGCAGGCGGCGCAAACCCTCGCTCACGTCGACCCCGTGGGGTGCGCGCACGCCCAGCTGGATGCTGAGCAGCTCGGCGCGTCGATAGCGCGCGAGGTCGCCACGATGGGCGGCGCCGAGCAGGTGCAGCGCCACGCCCGCCATGGCCTGCTCGAGGACGACTCCGATCGCCTCGCGGCGCGAGTCGTCCGCGTCGATCGCCCAGATCGACCCGAGGAGCCGGCCGCTCGCGCGCACGGGCATCGCCACGCGCGCGAGCACGTCGTCGTAGGGCGCGAAGTAGACGGGCTCCTGGGATCGGGCGATCGCCCGGTACTCGGACTCGTAGGGATCGAGCCGTCGAACCCGACGCCCCAGGATCGAGTCCTGGCGTACCGCGTCGATCGGGTGGCCCTCGATGTTCGAGTACGCGAGCACGTGCCAGCCGGGGTCCTCGATGGTCACGGCCGCGCCGACGCTGAGCGCGATTGCGTTCGCGATGGCGAAGAGGTCGCCGTGCTCGGTCGCGAGCGCGGCCTGGTCCCCGGGCTGGTGGCTCGCGATGGCGCTGGCGAGCAGCGCGTCCACGGTCCCCCACGACACGTCGTCGGCGACCACGAGCAACGCGATCGACGGCGGGGCGGCCGCGATGGCCGCCGCCAGGTCCGAACCGCGGCGCTTGAGGGCCACCGCGACGTACCCGAGCTGTGCCGCCACGCCAATCACCGCGACGACCTCGGGGCTCGACGCCTCGCCGCCCACGAGCAGCAGCACGCCACCGGCGCTCGGTGCGAGCGCGTCGCCGCGGTCCCAGATCACCGCACCACGCACGAGCGCCGCGGGGTCGCCGGTTCCCTCGACCAGCCCGAGCAGGTCGGGCCCGACGGCGTCGAGCAGCCTCGCCAGGGTCACGTCGTCACGTTCGGTCCGGGCCGTCCTCGCCACGGGAGCATGCTACGGCCGGCCTACGCGTCTCGCCGGAGGAGGTCCTCGTAGGTCTCGCGGCGAAGCGCCAGTCTCGCCTCGCCATCGCCAACGAGCACGATCGGCGGACGCAGCGCGCCGTTGTAGTTGTTCGCCATGGTCAAGCAGTAGGCGCCGGTCGCCGCGACGGCGAGCACGTCGCCCACGGCCGGCTCGCGCAACGCGACCGATTCGATCAGCTGGTCGCCCGACTCACAGTGCCGGCCGACCACCGTGTAGGGGGTGCCGCCGCCAACACGATCGGCCATCGTCGCCTCGAAGCGCTGGCCGTAGAGCGAGACCTCGAGATTGTCGCCCATCCCGCCGTCGACCGCGACAAAGGTGCGCGTCGCGCCGCGCTTGACCGACACCACCCGGTACAGGGTGACCCCGGACTCGGCGATCATGGAGCGGCCCGGCTCGATGAGCAGGCGCGCACTCGCGGGAAGGTATCGCCGGGCCGTATCGGTGATCGTGTCGAGGTACGACTCGATCGAGGGCGGGTGGTCGTCGTAGGTGTAGCGCGCACCGAGACCGCCACCGAGGTCGTAGACCGCGAAGTCACCGAGGGCCGCCACGGCCTCGACGGCGCGCGCGAAGGGCGCGACGTCGAGGATCTGTGAGCCAATGTGCACGTGCAACCCGTCGAGACGTAGTCGGTCGCTCCCGGCCAGTCGCGCCACGAGCTCGCGAGCCTCGGGAACCGCGAGCCCGAACTTCGAGTTCTGATGACCCGTCGCGATCGCGTCGTGCGTCGCCGTCACGACGTCGGGGATCACGCGAATCAAGACCCCCTGTTCGTGCGAGACCAGGCGCTCGAGGCGTGCGACGTCGTCGAGGTTGTCGATGACGATCGTCCCAACCCCGGCCTCGAGGGCCATCGCCAACTCCCGGTCGGTCTTGGCGTTGCCGTGCAGGACCAGACGGGCGGGGTCGACCCCGCCGGCGAGGGCCATCACGAGTTCACCCCCACCGGCGACGTCGACCCCGAGGCCTTCGTCGCCCATGATCCGGTAGATCGCGGTGCAGGGCAGGGACTTGGACGCCCACACGACCTGGGAGTTGGGCCATCGCGCGGCGAGTCCGTCGCGGTAGCGCCGCGCCCGCGCGCGCAGGGCCAACTCGTCGATGACGAGCGCCGGGGTCTCGAACTCGTCGGCGAGCTCGCTCGCGAGCCGACCACCGAGTACCAGGCGCCCGTCCTCGAGACGCGAGCCCGGCGGCATCAGGCCCACGATCGCCGGATTCGACGCGTCCGTGATCGGCTCGTTCGTCATGGTTTCTCCCGTCCGCTGACACCCGTCGGGCCGACGTTACCCCGGTCCTTGCGGTGTGGTGCCATCGGTAAGGACAAGGGATTCCGGTCGTTTTTGTTGAACTCGACAATGATTTGGATCGCCATGCTCGCCAGACTGACGAACGTGCGCCGACGCGGCGCGGGACAGGGGGAACGGCATGACAGGTACTTCACGGGTGCGCCGGCGCATCGGCGCCGCGTGGGTCGCCGCGACGTTGGTGACGACGGGTGTCGCGGTAGCGGGCACCGCGGGTGCGGCCCCGACGACCGGCTCCTACAACGCCGCGGCCGCGCGCCTCGTGCCGGCCGCGCTGCGCCACACCACCATCCAGATCGCCACCGACGCGACCTACGCACCCGACGAGTTCATGCGCGGCACCACGATGGTCGGCTTTGACATCGACCTCATGAGCGCGATCGCCAAGACCCTCGGCATCAGAATCCACACCAACAACGTGACCTTCGACAACATCATCGCCGGTATCGACTCGAATCACTACCAGGTCGGCAACTCGTCCTTCACCGACAACAAGTCGCGCGAGAAGCAGGTCAACTTCATCGACTACTTCCAAGAGGGTGAGGGCGTCTACACGAAGACCTCCTCGACCGTCGCCTTCCACGGCATGCGCAGCTTCTGCGGCCTGAAGGTGGCCGTCGAGACCGGCACGGTCGAGCAGTCCAACGTCGAGGCGCTCGCCAAGACCTGCCCGAGCAACAAGCCCGTCACGGTCATGGCCTTCCCGACCCAGACCGAGGCCAACATCGCGATCTCCTCGGGCCAGGCCGCCGTCGGCTTCGTCGACGCCCAGGTCGGCGCCTACATCGTGGCGACATCTCGCGGGGCGTTCAAGTCGGTCGGCAGTGCGGTCAACGTGACCCCGACGGGGATCGCCACCGCGAAGACCGCGACGGGCCACGCGCTCGCCACGGCCATCCAGGCCGCGATCCGCGTACTCATCGCCAACGGCACCTACCACGCGATCCTCGCCCACTGGGGCGTGACGGCCTTCGCGGTTCCCGCCAACCGGGTCGTCCTCAACGGCGCCGTCGGCTGAGCGGCCGACGCTCGCCGCAGCGTGACTAGACCGACGTGAGCAGGATGCTCGTCTCGCTGGCCTCGACCGCGTTGATCGCGCGAATCGCGCTGAGCACGCGGTCGAGGTCGGGCAGGGACTCGACGGCGATCTCGGCCATGAGGTCCCACGC
>JAJXXB010000180.1 GCA_021781315.1 Actinomycetes bacterium
CACGGTCCGATCGATCACTTCGGATGGAACTCGTGAGCGACTCCCGGCCCCCTCTCACCACCACGACGAGCATCCTGCCCGCGATGATCGTGATCGGCGTGGCCGTTGCCACCCTGGGGATCTTCCTCGTGATCAACCTCGCGACCAGTCAGAAGGTCACCTCGACCACGACGCCGGTGGCCATCGTGGGCGGGCTCGACCTCGATCCTGCCAACTACGCGTTGCGCGCCTGCGCTCAGGCGGGCTCTCCTCCGGGCAACATCGCCGGCGCGCTGGTAGTGCCCGTTCGCACCTCGGCCGCCGGGGCCGCCATCCACGCCAACGGAGGCGCGGGCGACTACGACTGCCTGCGACACCTGGCGAGCACCGCCAGCGCCGGACAGATCCTGGGCTTCTACCGTGCCCGCCTCGAGAGCGAGGGCTGGTCGCTCTTCTCGAGCGGCTCGCCGCACGCGATCGCCCAGCTGCTCTTTCAGAAGGCCGGCAGCGACACCTTCTACTGGGTGGTCGGGGTCACCATCAACTCCCGCACGGCCACCACGACGTCCTGGACGTTCCGGATCTACCAGAACTCGTCGATGATCTAGACGAGTTCGGGCACCCGTTCGGGTGCGGGCACCGTGACCCGCGACCAGAGCGCGAGGTTCAGTGGGTAGATCAGATAGCCCAGGCGCGTCGCCGACGCGCTGAGGATCATCACGCCAAAGGCCAGCGCCAACAGCGCGAGCATCTGGGAGAGGTCGATCGGCCAGTGCTCGCGCACGTAGCGAGTGCCGAAGTAACCCATCGCCACGAGGGCGGCCGGGGCCAGAACGTGGCCCAGCGGCGCCCAGAGCGTGGTCAGGATGTGTCCGGGCAGCGGACTCGCGGCCGGCGAGTGCACGCCGGCGAGTCCCAGCGGGAAGGCGAAGACGTTCGAGACGAAGGACCACGGATCCTTCACGACGAAGGGAATCACCGTGACGCCCACGATGGTGGCAACAATCAACGCGATGCGCCGCGCCGCGCCGCGCCCGTCGCGGGTGCGCGCCACCAGCAGGGCGCCGGCCGCGACCGGCCAGGCGGTGAGCTTCATCGCCGCGGCGAGGCCCAGGCTGACCCCGGCGACGTAGGTGTTGCGCCGTTGGAGGCCGGCCACCCCCAGGAGGATGAGGGCCAGGATCGGCATGTCGTCACCCCCCGTCGCGAGGAAGAGCGCCCCCGTCGGCAGGGCGAGGAGCACCTGGGCCACGAGGATCTTCTTCTCGCGCGAGGTGCGCAAGAGCGCCAGGGCGAGCGCGCTGGCGAGGAGGGTCATGAGCGACATCACGATCCTCGCGTCGGTCAAGCCGGCGCCCTTGTGGGTGGCCGCCGACGGCAGTCCGAACACCCCCATCAGGGGAAAGTACGGAAAGAACGACTCGTAGGCGGGCAGGCCCTTCACGGCGTCGACCACGTGGCCGTCGTGCACGTAGGCCCGATAGGGGTCCTGACCGTGGCTGAGGTACCCCGCCGAGCGTTCGATCACCGAGACCTCGGGCTGGGCGAACGCGGCCCCCGGATCGAGGTGGCGCCAGCGCGCCTCGAGGCCCAGGGGCAGGGCGACAGCTCCGAGTACGACGAGCCCCAGCAGCGCGACGCGAACGCGGGTCTCACGCGCGAGGCGACGTCGCGCGACGACGAACGCCCCGACCGCCGCCGCGGCGTAGGCCGGTGCGGAGAGGTAGCCCCAGTGCCACTGGGCCGGCTCGCGCGAGGTGAGTCCGAGCCCCAGGGCGAAGAGGGTGGAGGCGCCGTAGAGGACGGCGTCGCGCGACAGTCCCCCCAGAGCGACCCAGCGGGTCACGAGGAGATGTCGCAAGGAATCGAGCCGCCCCACCAGGCGAAGTCTACAAGTCGGCTTCGGAGGCGACCTCGATGGCCCGCGGCGCTCGGCGAACGGGGCTCAGGGTCGCAACGGGCAGCTTCTCGAGGAGAAAGCGTCGAATGATCCGATTGGCCAGTCCCGGATGCTCCTTTAACACCGCGTGCGAACTCGCGGGCAGCACGGCCAACTGGGCGTCGGCCATCGCCTCGTACATCGCGCAGGTATGAGCGAGGCTCACGACGTCGTCGTCGCCGGACATCACCAAGACGGGCACTGAGATCGTGGCCAGGTCCGACGTCGTGAGCGTGGGCTCACTCGCGAAGAGCGTGAGGGCCTTCTCCACGACCTCGCGCGCGTGGGCGACGCCGTCGGGTGAGATCTCGGCGTACTCTCGGGCCCACTGGTCAAACTCGGGACCCTCGAGTGGAAACTCGGGCGCGACCACCAGCCCGTCGTGGTGGAAGTTCGCCCCCACGAGCACCGCGCGGCGCACGAGATCGGGACGGCGCATCGCGGTCAGCAACGCCACCACTCCCCCGTCGCTGTGACCGATCAAGTGGCTGGGCGTGCCCAAGTATTCGAGGAAGGCGATCGTCTCCTCGGCCATCTCCTCGTAGTGGAAGGCTCCCGGTCGATCGGGCGTGCGTCCGTGGCCGCGGCGGTCGAAGGCGGCGAGGGTGAAGTCCTTCGACAGTCGCGACTCGAATCGACGCAGCATGCTCGACGAATCACTCATGCCGCCGTGCAGGAGCGTCACCAGAGGTCCGTGGCCCTTCGGGCGCCGTACCCACGTCGGGTGTCCGTTGAGAGAGACCATCGCCACGATCGCATGCTAGGGGCCGCCGTAGAGTGGCCCCATGCGCGCCTTCCAGATCTCCGCCTCCGACGACGTCCTCACGACCGCGGTCGTCGAGGTCACTCCTCGTGCGAAGGACCCCGGTGACATCCTGGTGCGCGTCGACTACAGCGGCGTGAACTACAAGGACGCGATGGTCGTCGACCCTCGCTTGCGGGTGCGACGCTCACCCGAACTGGTCGGCGGCGTGGACGCGGCCGGTGAAATCGTCGAGTCATCGGATCTCTCGTTGGCGGTCGGCGCGCGAGTCGCCGTGCACGGCGGCGACCTGGGCGTCGCGCGCGACGGCGGATTCGCCGAGTACGTCTACGCCCCCGTGCGTTACGTGAGTCTTCTGCCCGAGGAGATCTCGACGCGCGACGCCATGATCGTGGGAACCGCCGGACTCTCGGCCATGCGGAGCATCCTGGCCCTCGAAGACCACGGTCTCGGCGACGGCGAGGTACTGGTCACCGGCGCGACGGGCGGCGTCGGCTCCATGGCGGTCGCCATGCTCGCGGCGCGCGGCTACCGCGTCGTTGCCTCCACCGGCTCGGCGGAGTCGATCGGATGGCTCGAGGGCCTCGGGGCGAGTCGCGTCATCGGACGTGAGGAGATCGCCGACAAGCCCGATCGGGTTCTCGCCAGCGAGCGCTGGGCCGGCGCGGTCGACTGCGTCGGCGGTGACACGCTCGCCCAGATCCTGCGCTCCCTGCGCTACGGAGCGGCGGTCGCGGCGAGCGGACTGGTCGCCGGGGCGGACCTGGTGACGACGGTCTATCCCTTCATCACCCGTGCGGTCGCCCTCGTGGGCGTGGACGTCGTCGAGATGGACGCGCGTTCTCGTGCGCGGACCTGGGAGGCGGTGGCGACGCTCGCCGCGCGACTCGACCTCACCTCCCTCGTCGATCGCGAGGTGGGGTTAGAGGGAGTTGGCGACGCGCTCGACGTCATACGCCGCGGCGCCACCCGGGGCCGGATCGTGGTGCGACCGACCCCGGGTGGCTGAGGGGCTATTCGTCGGCGACGATCGATCCCACGCGGTCCCCGATACCGGGGTCGCGCGACACCAGGACCACGGAGTAGATGATGGCGAGCACGACCATTCCCAGCGCCAGGTACGGATACCAGCTGTAGGGCGCGGACTGTCCGGGCTTGGCGAGGTAGTAGAGCGGCACCAGGATCCACACGATGCCAAAGGCCGGCAACACCGCGTGGCGGAACGGGTTGTAGATGTCGGGGTGGTGCTTCTTGTAGTAGAAGGGCAGCGCCAGATTGCTGAGTCCGTAGACCAGCAACAGCAAGATGGTGCCAAAGGTCGAGGACTCGACGAACATCGTCAGTGCGCTCATCGATCCTGACGTCGCGTGGCCGCCCATCAAGTGACCGAGACCCCAGAAGCCGATGATGGCCAGTCCCAGTCCAAGGAAGGTGAACAACGCCGTCACCGGTGTACGACGAGTCGAGTGAACCTTGCCAATCGCCGAAGGCAGCAGTCCCTCACGACCGGCGTTGAAGATGAGTCGCGCCTGGGAGTTCGTGCCCGCGATGAGCGCCCCGAGGGTCGAGGTCATGCCCGCGAGGAACGCGAAGAACAGGGCGACCGCGAAGACCTCCTTGGCCACGGTGAGGAACGGGATCGCGGCGCTGCTCAGAGCGGCGACGTTGCCCTTGAACCCGACCACCGTCGAGTACGCGAAGAAGGTGTAGGCGACGAGCATGATCACAATCGAGGTGAACACGGCCTTCGGCACGTTCTTGCGGGGGTTGTCGGTCTCCTCGGCGAGGGCCGCGGAGTTCTCCCATCCGATGAAGAGGTAGATGGCGAGCGGGAACCCGGCCGCCAGACCCTTAAAGCCTCCCGTGATGTTCTTGGGCTCGAAGGGCTGGAAGTTGATCGAGCCGTGAAACTTGATGAGCGTCAACACGCTGACGAGCACCATGATCGCGATCTCGAAGGCGAAGAAGAAGCCCGCCAGCTTGGTGGAGATCGAGATGCCACGGATCATCATGAAGGCCGCGAACGCCAGGAAGATCAGCACCCAGATGATCCACGGCACGCTTTCGAGTCCCTTGACGTTGTAGTTCTGCAGGATCATCTGGAAGAATCCCCCGACGATGGCGATCACCGACGCCATGGCGGCGATGTAGCCGGCGCCCGTGAGAATCGCGGTCGTCACGGCCGCTCGCCCACCGAAGGTCTTGCCGATGAAGGAGATGAATCCACCCGTGGACGGCAACACCTTGGTGAACTCGGACAGGGTGTTGCCGAGGAACAAGATCGCGACACCGGCCGCGATGATGGTCAACGGTGACGCGAGTCCGGCCGTGTAGGCGAGATACCCAAAACCAAAGTAGAAGCTCATCGCGGGCCCGATGTTGGCCATCGTCGCCGCAGAGATGTCGAGTAGCCCTAGTACACCCTGGCGCAACCGCTGATGTTCGCCCGGCACCACCTCGAGCTTCGCACCGAGCGATTCCGACGTAAATCCGTCCGTCATGTAGTTCCTCCCTTTGCGCGCGACACTTCACCGCGACGCGACAACTGAATGTCATTAAGGAACGTAGTTGATGCGCGCGGCCAAAACAGGCGTGGTGGAACTGACTTTGGTCCCGAGAGGCTAGAAGAACGGACTCACCCAGATCGTCCCCTGATTGCAGGGCTGGGGCGGATAGTTCGGTGTGATCACGACGACGGGCCCGTTCTTCACAAACTGGACGCTCAGCGTGACGACCGACGGGCAGGACTCGGCGCCGTTGGGCACGTTGGAATAGGCCAGGTCGAAGTTGGCGGTCGCGCCGTTGGTCAGAGTCAGCGTGCTCGGCGAGCGGTTGGCGGCGGTGTCGGGGAACGTGATCGGCGAGTTCGTGGTCGGCAGGTCATTCGTCGTCGAGGGCAGAATCGCTCCCGTGCGGTCCTGGAGGGTGAGGGCGGGCCAGCCCTTGAGCGTGCACGTCGGCCCGGCGTCTTTGGTGAGGGTCACGCTCGCGTAGACCGTCCCCATCGCCCCCTGGGCCGGATTGAAGACCCCGCGAAAGTCCCGGGCCGAACACGTGGGCGTTGCCGACGGTGTACTCGTCGTGGTCGAGGCCGGCGCGGCCGTGGTGCTCGTGGTCGTCGTGGTCGAGTGGATCGCGTGACGGCTCAGGGTGAAGATAACGACGAAGGC
>JAJXXB010000050.1 GCA_021781315.1 Actinomycetes bacterium
CTCCGGCGACGGCGGGCAGGGCGCCGGCGCCGACCAGGGTCGCCGCGAGGGCGCCGGCGCCGGTCAGAAACGACCGACGACTGGCGGAGCGCTCGTGGAGTCCCTCGATCATCGCCGCGACGCCGTCACGCATCGCGGGCACCGCGATGTCGTTGTTCATCTCATCGAGATCGGCCGTCATCGCGAGTAGCTCGCGTTCGGAGCCGGAGAAGGCGGATGGGTTGTTCACTTGATCGCTCCTTGGGTCGCGGGTGCTGCACTGTTGGTCTTGTAGAAGGCGTTGGGGAATCCCACCGAGCCGGCCGCCGCGGGCAGGGAGGCCGCGGTGCCCGGAGCGAGCGAGATCAACTGGGGGGCGTTCGCCGAGAGGAGGGCCTGGACCGCGAGCAGCACCGCCACGTGCTGGGCCTCGACGCCCATGATGGAGGCGAAGAGGGCCCGGTTCTGGGTGACGCTCGCGAGGACGGTGTCCTTCACGTAGGTCTCGGCCGCGATGTTCTCGAGCTCGAGGGCGAGTCCCACGACGGCCAAGGCTCCCTGGGCGTCGGAGGCGCCCTTGAGAGAGGCGACCGCCTTGTTCACGACCGGCACGAAGGCCGGGTCGGGGTGGTGCTGGGGCCGTCCGCCGAGCCGCTCGGCCGCCGCGTTGAAGGCCTCGGCGTGCTGGGCGTGCTGGTTGCGAGTGACGCGCGCGAACTTCGCCACGACGGCGTTGGCCGACGCGCCGCCGATGTAGGGCAGGGTGAGGGCCGTCGAGTAGGTCGCCACCGCCAGGTTCTCGATGGAGGCCGCCGTCTGGAGGATCTGGACGTCTCGCGACTGCGACGCGTTGGCCGACGAGGCGAGCACGCCGACCAGGGCCGCGCCGCCCGCGGCCCCGAGCAGCGACGCGCCCGAGAAGCTCGCGGCCAACGAGCGCTGGTGCGCCTCGTGGAACTCGCGACGCTGCGCCTCGTCGTCGGGGTGCTCGTGGGCGACCTCGACCAACTCGTTGAGGCCCTCGGCGGTCGGACGCAACGCGTCGGCCTGGAGGTCCTGGGACTCTTCGAGCAACTCGGAGAGTGCTCTCGATTCTGGGATCATGTTCGCTCCTTGTAGATCGGTTACGAGGTGTTCGGAGCCGGCGGCGGCGCGGATGTGGAAATTCGGCGGCGCCGTGACGACCCTTCACCGGTACTGTGCGGGAGCCGACATCCGTCGGCGCGGTGGCGACGAAGAGTAAGCGTGGACGATCTCAGCGAGGCCAGTGACCCCCAGCTCGTGACCATGGTCGCGCGCTACTCCGAGGTCGCCCTGGCCGAGATCTACCGGCGACACGGTGGCGCCGTCTTCGGACTCGCGCGACGCGTCCTCAACGACACCACCGACGCCGAGGACGTCACCCAGGAGGTCTTCCTGCGCCTGTGGAACGAGCCCGACCGCTTCGACCCGAGTCGCGGCGCGCTGCGCAGCTACCTTCTGACCCAGAGTCACGCGCGCGCGGTCGATCTCATCCGCAGCCAGGGAGCACGACGCCGACGCGAGACCCGCGAGGCCGCCACCACCGCGGCGGCCACCTACGACGTGCGCCACGAGGCCTGGGACCTGGTCCTCGCCGAGGAGGTCGTGCGCGCGCTCGCGTCCCTGCCCGCCGAGGAACGCCAGGTGATCGAGCTCGCGTATTTTGAGGGGCACTCCTACGTGAAGGTCGCCGAATTGCTCAACCAGCCCGAGGGCACCGTCAAGACCCGCATCCGCAACGGCATGCGGCGCATGCGCGGCGCCCTGGTCGACGCCGGCATCGAGGGAGCGACATGAACCACGACGACGCCACCGAACTCCTGGCCCTCTACGCCCTCGACGCCCTCGAGGGCGTAGAGGCCGAGGGCGTCGAGGCCCACCTGACGACCTGCCCGCGCTGTGCCAGCGAGCTCGACTCGCTGCGCGGCGTCGCCGCGGCGATGGGCAACGCCACCGAGACGCCGCCCGCGCACCTGTGGGAGGCCATCGCCGGCCGCCTCTACGACACGCCCGCCGAGGCGCCGGCCCTCGCGCACCCGGCCAGCGTGACGTCGATTCGACCTCGCCGCTCGCGCGTCCAGGTCGTCTCCTGGGCGGCCGCCGCGGTGCTCGTCGCCGTGCTGGCCCTCGCCCTCGGACACGCCAACGACCGCGCGGCGCGCCTCCAGGGCGCCCTCGCGGCCAGCGCGAAGAACGAGGTCCTGGCCGCCCTGGTCGCCCCGGGACACCACCTGGTCACCCTCACAGGACCCCACAAGGTCGAACTCGCCCAGATGGTGACCCTGCCCGACGGGCGGGCCTACCTCGTCTCCTCGCGCCTGCCCGCCCTCTCGCCGTCTCGCACCTACCAGCTCTGGGCGATCGTGGCCGGGCGACCGATCTCGGTCGGGCTGCTCGGGCCGCGTCCGTCACTGGCCGCGGTCACCATGTCCGGGGCGCGGGCCAGCGTGCTCGCGATCACCGACGAGCCCGCCGGCGGCTCGGTCGCGCCCACGACGCCCGTCGTGGCCTCGACCACGCTCTAGAGCGCGAGACAGATCCCGGCGAGCACCTCGACGAGGAACGCCACGATAGCCCCGGGCGCGGCGAAGGTGTCGTGAAAGCCGAACAGGTTCACCACGTCCGAGAGCAGGAAGCCCGCCGCGCTCGAGAGCGCCAGGGCGGCGCCGGCGAGGCGCAGCGCGCGGCGCGCGGGACCCACGAGGACGAGCCCGAGTGCGATCCCCGCGAGTGCCTGGGCCGCGAAGAGCGGGCCGATGACCGGGACCGCGTGATAGCCCCGCGCGAGGAAGAGATAGCCGTGGATCTCACCCGAGGCGACGAGCAGGGTCGCCCCCGCCGTGTGGGCGCGCCGACGGGTGAGGACTCGTGGTTGAAGTGACGTCACCAACCTTGTTCGTCGCGAGCACGGCGTCGGATGTCCGGCCGACGCCGCCCGCCCGGCACCTTCGCGACTCCCGACGTCGACGTCGCCGGGACCTCGCCGCGTTCGACCTAGAGAGCGGACACGACGCTCGCCACCTTCGCCGGCAGCGCCGACGCGCCCTCGGCGAGGCGCGCACCCGCGCGAGCGTGCAGGTGAGCGCCCAGCGCGCCGGCCGAGAGCGCGTCGTGCCCGTAGGCGAGCAGCGCGCCGATGATCCCGCCGAGCACGTCGCCGCTGCCCGCGGTGGCGAGCGCCGGGGTGCCCGAGGTGACGACGCGAGTGCGACCGTCAGGCGCCGCCACGATGGTGCGAGGTCCCTTGAGCAGCACGACGCATCCCGTGGCGAAGGCCAGGGCGCGCACGTCCTCGAGCCGATCGGACGACGTCGCCGCGCCCAGGCGTGCGAACTCGCCTTCGTGGGGGGTGAGGATCCACGCGGCCCCGTCGGCGCGACTCGCGATGAGGCCCCGATCCAGTGCGTCGGCGTCGAGCACGACGGGAACGCGTGTGGTGGCGAGGCGCTCGGCGAGCCACGCGGGCGCGCCCTCGCCGAGGCCGGGGCCGGCGACGACCGCGCGACAGCGCGGGTCGATTCCGACCTCGCTGGTGCGCACCACCTCGATCGGCAAGGAGAGCGTCGCGACGTCGCCCCGACTGGCCAGGCGGATCATCGACGCCCCGGCGGCGAGGGCCCCCTCGCACACCAGCGCCGCGGCCCCGGGCATCAGGTCCGACCCCGCGAGCACGGCAACGGCGTGGGACCACTTGTGATCGTCGCGCGAGCGCGCGGCCACGCCCGCGAGGTCGGCGTCCTCGATCACGCCGTCGCGCGGAGAACAGGGAATCGACAGCGTGGCGAGTCGCACCTCGCCGGCGAGCTCGGCGGCCGGACCGGTCACGTGCGCGTACTTCAGAGCGCCCAATGCCAGGGTCACGTCGGCGGCGAGGGAGCGCCCGAAGACGACGCCGGTGTCGGCGTCGACGCCCGAGACGAGATCGACCGCGAGCACCGGTGTCGCGCCGACGCGCGGCGCGTCGTAGGCGCGGGTGCAGCCCAGGCCGAAGGCCGCGTCGATCACCAGGTCGTAGCCGACGAGCTCGGCCGGCTCGCTGCCCACGTCGATCACGCGAACGCGCGCGCCGCGATCCCTCAGCCGGCGCGCGGCCACGCGACCGTCGGCCCCGTTGAGACCGGGACCGGCGATCACCGCGACGCTGCGTCCGTAACACGAGCCCAGCATCGACCTGGCGGTCAGGGCCACCGCCGTGCCGGCGTCGGCCACGAGGGCGTCCTGGCCGCGGCGCGCGACCTCGCGCGCGTCGGCCTCGCGCATCTGGGCACTCGACAGGATCGGTAGCACGCGCCTCCTCTGCCTGGAGTCTCACACGCGCGCGGCTCTCGCGGCCACTTGGCGAGAGAGGACCGCTACGTCGTGGGGAAGGCCACCGCGCCAGCCGGGGCGCGCAGGGCGATGCCCCGTCCCCAGTTCGTCCACGAGACCGTGAGGGCGAAGGAGCCGGCCACGACGTGATAGGCGAAGGGCATCGGCTTGGCGGTCGCGGTGACGTAGAGCGTCCCCGCCCCCTCGGGCATCCCGTTGCCCGCCGGCACCGCGCCGAAGAGCTCGTAGACGCGATGTCCGGCGAGGGTCGTCTCGCCGCGCAGCACCGGACCGCCGATGAAGGAGATCTGCGCGAAGTCACTCGTCAGGGTCGTCGCGTTGTCGACGCTCGCGTAGTTCGGATCCGACGGGGTGAGAACGAGCCAGTGGTTGGCGGCCGACGCGGCGCGCGCGCTCGAGATGCCGAACATGCTGGTGAGGGCGGGCTCGTTGGCGTTGATGAACATGCGGCGGTTGGAATCGAGCGCGATCAAGCGCGCCGAGCCCCCGTTGGCCGTGATCACCTTCTGCTCGCCGCCCGTGGCGCCGATGACGTTGACGCCCATCGAGACCACCGATCCCTTGATCAGCAGAATCGTGCGCTCGTGCACCCAGTGCGCGGTGGTCGCGTCGTGCAGGGCGCGCGAAAAGAGCGCCGACGCCGATGGCGTCGCCGCTCCCGCGCCCGAGGACACGACGAGAAGACTGAGAATCCCGAGCACCGTGCCGGCGAGGTGGCGCCGCGCGCGCGTTGCGATCGTCACGTCGGCGTCGCTAGCCACGGGTGGGCGTCTCCCACGTCGGGCGCCCCAGCGCGCCGCGCGCGTCGACGAGGGACTCGATGACGCGCCCGGCCGCGAGCACGGTCCATTCGTCGTGGGCGCGCCCGAGGATCGCCAGCCCCACCGGCAGGCCGTGGACCAGGCCGATGGGGACGCTCATGATCGGCCAGCCGGCGATCGCGGCGGGCGTCGTCGCCGGACTCGCCGGTCCCGGGTGGCCGCCCACCGCGAGGTCGCTCTTCCACGACGGCCCGTAGGCCGGCGCGAGGAGGACGTCGACACCCTCGAGCGCGGGCTGCAGGCACGTGTCGATCGCCCAGGCGAGGTTGCGCCGACGCGCCGCCTCGTACTCCTCGCCGGCGCGCCCGCCGGTGGCCAGCGCGGCCTCGAAGAGTTCGTGTCCGAAATGCGCGAGCTCGGACTCGGCGTGGTCGTTCTCCCACTCGATCACCTCGGCGAGGGACGTCACACCCGCGCCCGGCCGACGCGCCAGGTAATCCGTCAGGTCGTCGCACAGCTCGGCGAGCAGCACCGTGAGCTCGTCCTTGCCTTCCGCCTCGCCGGGGACGGCGACCTCGCGGTCGAGGACCTCGTGGCCCGCGGCGCGCAGCGAAGTGACGATCACCTCGACCAGCTCGTCGGTCGCCGGGTGGTCGGTGCGCCAGGTCGTGGCGAACGCGAAGCGCAATGACCGCTCGGCCGGGGCCTCGCTCGCCGAGAGCACGCCGAACATGCGGGCCACGTCGGCGACCCGC
>JAJXXB010000148.1 GCA_021781315.1 Actinomycetes bacterium
CGCGCAAGCGCTGGCGGCGCAGTTCGGCCTCCATGAAACCGTCGAGGTCGCCGTCGAGTACGGCGTCGACGTTGCCGGTCTCGTGATCGGTGCGGTGGTCCTTGACCAACTGATAGGGCGCTTGGACGTAGCTGCGGATCTGCGAGCCCCACGCGTTGTCGCCCCGGTCGCCCGAGAGGGCGTCCATCTCGGCCTGGCGCTCGGCGCGGGCGCGCTCGGCCAGCTTGGCCTCGAGGATCTGCAGGGCCCGCGCGCGATTCTGGTGTTGGCTGCGCTCGTTCTGACAGCTCACGACGATGCCGGTGGGCAGGTGCGTGATGCGAATCGCCGAGTCGGTCTTGTTGACGTGCTGGCCGCCGGCGCCCGAGGAGCGATACGTGTCCACGCGCAGGTCCTTCTCGTCGATCTCGACCTCGGCGGCGTTGTCGGCGAGCAGCGGCGTGACGTCCAGGCTCGCGAAACTGGTCTGACGGCGAGCCTGGGAGTCGAAGGGGCTGATGCGCACCAGACGGTGCACGCCGCGCTCGGCCGAGAGCCAGCCGTAGGCGAAACGACCCTTGACGATGAATGTCGCCGACAACAGCCCGGCCTCCTGGCCCTCGGTGACCTCGTCGATCTCGACCCCGAAGCCTCGCCGCTCGGCCCAGCGCACGTACATGCGCAACAACATCTCGGTCCAGTCCTGGGCGTCGGTGCCACCGGCGCCGGCGTGCAGTTCGGCGATCGCGTCGTTCTCGTCGTAGGGGCCCGAGAAAAGGCTCTGGACCTCCAGGGCCGTGAGTTCGGCCTCAAGGGACGTGACGCCGCTCTCGAGTTCGTTGAGCAGCGACCAGTCGGCCTCGCCCTCGGCGATTGCGTCGCGCGAGAAGTCCACCAACACCCGGCAGTCCTCGAGGGCGCGACCGAGGCGGTCGAAGGACTCCAGATCGGCGCTGAGGCGACCGAACTCCGTGGTGACCTCGCGTGCGTGGTCCTGGTCGTCCCAGAGGTTCGGCGCCTCGACGGCCACCGCGAGCTCGCGGTGGCGCGCGCGGTTCGCCTCGATCTTCAGGTAGTCGCTCGCGGCGCGCCAGCGTTCCTCGAGTTGATCGAGGTTGGCCTGGGCGTCGCGCAGTGCGTTCTCCGCCTTAGGGTCGGCCATGGCACTGCTTGAACTTGCGTCCCGAACCGCACCAGCACGGCTCGTTGCGACCGATCTTCTCGCCTTCCTTCTTGACCGGAGCCGGGGCGCCGTGACCCGGCAGGTCGACGGCACCCGGGGCGATCTCGACCGCGTTGGTGATCGCCCGCTCGAGACCCGCATCGACCGTGGCCTCCTCTTCGACCATCGCCTCCACGTGGGTGATGTAGCGCACGAAGTCGCTGTCGACGGCCGCGAGGAGGTGCTCGAACATCAGGTAGCCCTCCTTCTGCCACGCCGTCAACGGGTCCTGCTGGGCGACCTGGCGCAGGTGGATGCCGTCACGCAGGTAGTCCATGTCCGAGAGATGGTCGCGCCAGCGCTGATCCAGGATCTGGAGCATGACGTCACGCTCGATCTCCTTGGCCATCTCGAGCCCTCCGGCGAAGCCCTCGCACTTCTGCGCGTAAAGGGTCACGGCCTCGTCGACGACGAGGGCGACCACGTCGTCGCGGTCGTCGTAGGTCTCCAGGGTCGCCACGTCGAGTTGCGTGGGATAGAAGGTCTGCAGGTCCACCAGCAACGCCGGCAGGTCCCACTCTTCGGCGAACTCGCTGTCCAGGCGCTCGGTGACGGCTCGGGTCACCTGCTCTTCGATCATCGCGATGGTGGCGTCGTGGATGTCCTCACCGGCGATCACCTGCTGACGGCGCGCGTAGATCACCTTGCGCTGCTCGTTCATGACCTCGTCGTACTTGAGAACGTCCTTGCGGATCTCGGCGTTGCGGCCCTCGACGGTGTTCTGGGCTCGCTCGATGGCCTTGGTGACCATCTTGGCCTCGATGGCCTCGCCCTCGGGCAGGGCTCGCTCCATCACCCACGACACGGCGCCGGTCGCAAAGAGACGCAGTAGCTCGTCCTCGAGCGAGAGGTAGAAGCGGCTCTCGCCGGGGTCGCCCTGACGTCCCGATCGACCGCGCAGCTGGTTGTCGATGCGTCGCGACTCGTGACGCTCGGTGCCGAGAACGAACAATCCACCGAGGGCGCGTACCTCGTCGCCCTCCTCCTCGCACTGGGCCTTGAAGGCCGCGAGCGACGTCGCGTAGGCGGCCTCGAACTCCTCGGTGCCGGGCACGAGGCCCTTGGCCAGGGTGTCGCGTCGGGCCAGGCCCTCGGCGTTGCCGCCTAGGTGGACGTCGACGCCGCGACCAGCCATGTTGGTGGCCACGGTGACCGCGTGCTTGCGACCGGCCTGGGCCACGATCTCGGCCTCGCGGAAGTGCTGCTTGGCGTTGAGGACCTCGTGGACCACGCCGGCCTTGGACAGGGCGCGCGAGAGCAACTCGGACTTCTCCACCGATGCGGTGCCGAGCAAGACCGGCTGGCCGCGGTCACTGCGCTCGCGGACCTCCTCAACGATGGCCTCGAACTTGGCCTCCTCGGTCTTGAAGATGAGGTCGGGCTGATCGACGCGAACCGAGGGCCGGTTGGTCGGGATGGGAACCACCGCCAGGTTGTAGGTCGAGGAGAACTCCGCGGCCTCGGTCTCGGCGGTGCCGGTCATGCCCGCGAGCTTCTCGTAGAGGCGGAAGTAGTTCTGCAGGGTGACCGTCGCCCAGGTGTGGTTCTCCTCTTGGATGCGGACCCGCTCCTTGGCCTCGACGGCCTGGTGCAGCCCGTCGGACCAACGCCGCCCATCGAGCGTACGTCCGGTGAACTCGTCGACGATCTTCACCTCTCCCCCGTCGACCAGGTAGTCCTTGTCGCGGTGGAAGAGCTCCTTGGCGCGCAGCGCCTGGCCCAGCTGATGGACGTAGTTCGTCGCCACCTCGTCGTAGAGGTTGGTCACGCCGAGCTGCTTCTCGACCTTGGCGATGCCCTCCTCGGTGGGCATGACGGTCTTCTTCTCCTCGTCGACCTCGTAGTCGACGTCGCGCACGAGGGTGCGCACGATGGAGGCGAACTGGTAGTAGAGCTTGGTCACGTCCGAGGCGGGGCCCGAGATGATGAGGGGCGTGCGCGCCTCGTCGATGAGGATCGAGTCGACCTCGTCGACGATCGCGTAGTGGTGGCCGCGCTGGACCATGTGCTCGGCGCGCCGGGCCATGTTGTCGCGCAGGTAGTCGAATCCGAACTCGGTGTTCGTGCCGTACGTGACGTCGCTGTAATAGGCCTCACGCTTGTCGTCGAAGTCCGGCCGGTCCGGTCCGACGCGGCCGACGGTCAGTCCGAGGAAGCGGTGGACCTGGCCCATCCAGTCGGCGTCGCGCGTGGCCAGGTAGTCGTTCACCGTCACCACGTGCACGCCCTTGCCCGCCAGGGCGTTCAAGTAGACCGGCAGCGTCGAGACGAGCGTCTTACCTTCACCGGTCTTCATTTCGGCGATCCACCCGAAGTGCAGAGCCATGCCACCCATCAGCTGGACGTCGTAGTGGCGCTGACCCAGCACACGCGTCGCGGCCTCACGCACCACCGCGAAGGCCTCGATCAGCAGGTCGTCGAGGGTCTCGCCCTCGGCCAGACGCTCGCGAAAGACCTCGGTCTTGGCGCGCAACTCGTCGTCGGTCAGGCCCGCCATCTCCCCGGCGAGGTCGTTGATGGGTCCCACCAGCTCGGCGAGCTGGCGCACGCGCTTGCCCTCGCCGGCCCGAAGCATCTTGCCAAATACACTCATGTTGGATTCACCCTACCGGTCACCGGGACGTTCTTACGGGGCTGCGCGTGTCTGACCTGGTCTTTGACCCCACACCTGCCTGCGGCGGTGTCCGTGCGACCCCCGACAGCTCACGCTCTTCGGGGGCGGTTCGCACACTTCACCGGCTCGTCCGGTGGCCACCTTGACCACCGTCCGGCAGGACTTACTTCTAAACCGCGCCATGCTCAGCGTCCAAAAGACGCCTTACGTGGGTCGTTTCGCCCGCGGCTGGCTTCGACTTTCAACCACAGAACCACCCGCAGCCCCTGGAAAGTCTACTCGGCCGACGTCGCCGCGCCCGTCGTGACCAGGGCGACGGCGAGGCGCACGCCCAAGAGAACCGCGGCCACCGGCACCAGGAGCCGGCGCCAACCGCGCGCGTGGTAGGCCTCGAAGCGCAGGGCGCTCGCGTGGTGGGCGATCAGCATGGCGCGCGACGCGTGGCGCCGCGACAGCCCCTCGGCGTGGGTCACGACGGCCCCATTCACCGCGGCGATCCCCAGGCCCCGCTCGCGCACCCGCCAGCACAGGTCCATGTCCTCGGCGAACATGAAGAACCGCTCGTCGAACCCGCCCACCGCCTCGAAGTCCACTCGTCGCATCGCGAAGAAGGCGCCCGAAACCCACTCGACGGTCCCGTCAGAGCGCGCCGCGCGGTAGCGGCGCGTCGCGGGATTGTCGGGCCACAGCGGCGCGAGCAACGCGTGCGCCCCGGCCAGGGCGACGTTAGGAAAGACACGTTGGGACGGATAGACACTCCCGTCGGGCCGCTCGATGCGCGGCGCCGCGACGCCCACCTCGGGGTGGGTGGCGAGGTAGTCGACCAGCGCCGCCACCGCGCCCTCGTGCACGATGATGTCGGGGTTGGAGACGATGAGGTAGTCGCCGGTGGCGAGCGCCGCACCCCGATTCACCCCGCGCCCGTAGCCGAGATTGACCCTCGTCGCGACGATTCTCGCGACGCCCGCGTCGATCACGCGCTCGCTCTCGGGCGACTCGGCGTTGTCCACGACGATCACGTCGGTGACGCCGTTGTCGCGCAGGCTGTCCACGCAGTGCGCGAGCGCCTCGCCCGAGCGGTAGTCCACGACGACCGCGCTGATCGATCGAGGCGTCACCACGAGGCGTCCCGGGCGGCGAGCAGTCGGGTCAGGGCGTCGCGCCACGGCGGTGGCGAGCGGAATCCCGCCGCGAGGAACTTCTCGGTCGACAGGTCGGCGCGTACCGGACGGGTGGCCGCCGGCGCGGGCACGAGGTCGCTGGTCGAGATGGCCGTGGCGAAGTCGTCACCGCGTCCCAGTTCGCGACCCGCGAAGGCGGCCACGTCGAACCACGTCGTCGCCCCCTCGTTGGCCACGTGCCACGTGCCGCCCGGGCGGGCGCGCACCAGCGCCACGAGAGTCCGCGCGAGGTCCGCCGCCACCGTCACCGTGCCCATCTGGTCATCCACGAAGCGCACGACGTCCCCGCTCACCGCTCGCTGAGCGATGACGCGCAGTACGTTGCGCCCCCGCACGCCCATCACCCAGGAGGTGCGCACGATCGTGTCGCGATCCGCGCAGCGGCGCTCGCCGGCGAGCTTGGAGGCGCCGTAGACGTTGAGCGGACCGGTCGGATCGTCCTCGACGTAGGCGGCGCCCTTGGCGCCGTCGAAGACGTAGTCGGTCGAGATCGTGATCAGGTGCGAACCGACCTCGGCGGCCGCGCGCGACAGCGCGCCGACCGCGGCGTCGTTCACCGCGTAGCACGTGGCCGTGTCGGCCTCGGCCCGGTCCACCGCGGTGTAGGCGGCCAGATTGACGATGACGTCCGCGCGGGCGGTGGCGACCGCCGCCGCAAGGGCTGCCTCGTTGGTGAAGTCGACGTCGTGGCGCGTGAGGGCGAGCACGTCGAACTCCCCGTCGTCGACGCCGCGCCCGTCAGCCCAGTAGTGCTCGTCGGCGCCCGGAACCACGACCGCGCGCAACGTGTCGACGAGGTCGACGCCCACCTGGCCGGCCGCCCCCGTGACGAGC
>JAJXXB010000272.1 GCA_021781315.1 Actinomycetes bacterium
TGGCGCGGGCGGCGCGGGCGGCGCGGGCGGCGCGGGCGGGCTGGCCGACGCAGCGGGGCGAGAGGTCTCGCTGACGTGGAACGCGGTGTCGACCCATCGGCTGAACTCGCTCAACACACCGGCCAGGCGCGTGCGCTCGGACTCGAGCTGGCGCGCCAACTTGTCGACGTCCTCGCTGAGACGCTGCTTGAGGCCGTTGAGTCGGTTCACCTCGTCCTCGGCGCGACTGCGCGCCTCGACGATGATCTCGCGGGCCCGCTCCTGGGCGGCCGTCGTAAGCTCACGCGCCTTGGCCTCGGCCTCGGCCTGGGCGTGCTCGATGAACTGCTGGGCCATCGCGATCATCGAGGAGACTTGCTCGGCGCCGCGGCCCGACGCCACGGGAGCAGCGCTCGGGGCGGAGGGCGCCGCCGCCGGTGCCGGGGCGCTCGCGGCACGGCCGCTTTCGAGCTGGTTGATGCGCTCAGCGGCCTGGCGAAGCTGCTGACGCTGCTGGGCCAGCTGGTCGCGCAACTGACGAGCCTCGTTGGAGACCCGTTCGAGGAATTCGTCCACCTCGTCGACGTTGTAGCCCCGCATACCGACCTTGAAGGCAACGGTGTCGATGGAGCCCAGTGCGGAGGTGGCGTTATCCGGTGTATCCATGCAGCCACCATACTGCCCGCGTGTGGTGCTGACGAGGACGAACTAGTGGATGAAGGAGTTGATCAGCTCGAGCGCGACGATCGCGATCAGCACCGAGAAGTCAACGGCCACGGCACCGACGCGAGGGCGCGGCAGGATCGAACGGATGGGTCGCAAGACCGGCTCGGTGAGGATCGAGAGATAGTGGCGCACCGTACCCAGTCCCCCGCTCTGGCTCGAGGCGGGGAACCAACTCAGCAGCGCCGAGATGATCAGGATCCAGATGTAGAGAAAGATCAGGTTGTGCAGCAGCGTCATGAGACGTCAAAGGACCGGAAGTTGGTCAGGTGGAGTCGGTCACGAGCCTCCGCGCTGACGTAGGTGCCGCGCGGGATGATCAGGTAGACCCCCGGGGCCAGTCGGTCGATCTTGGCCCAGAGCGCGTGGGCCGAACCGGCCGAGAAGTCGACGGTGCGACGCGCGGCCGCCGGATCGAGGTGGGTGACGTTGAGCACCACCGCGCGCCCGTCGCGCAGCAGGTCCGTCACGCGGCTCGACTCGTTAAAGGAGATCGGCTCGAAGATCGCCGGCTCGCGGTCCACCGGCAGGGGCGCGGCCGACGCCGCGGGGCGCGGCGAGGGCATGGGGCGCACGCGCGGGGCCTGACCGGCGTTGTCGAGCACCGAGATCGACGAGGTGCGCGGCGGGGTCGGACGCGCGGGCGCGGGAGCGGCGTAGGGGCGCGGGGCCGGGGCGGGCGCGGGGGTCCACTCGGGCTCGCGGTCGTATTCGGGCTCGGCGAAGGGCCGAGTCGGTACACCCGACGCGTAGTCACCGTATTCGTCCTCGATGAGCCCGAGGAAGCCCAGGAACTTACGTGTCTTGTCTCTCATGCGTTTCTCCTCGCGGGGCTACCGCCCACCCATGTTAGGCGAGGGGTGGGTTCGTCCGGGGGGCTCGGGGGCCGAAGAGGGCCCGACCCACGCGCACTTCGCTGGTTCCGAAGCGACACGCGAGCTCCAGGTCGTCGCTCATTCCCATGGACCGCACGCCGAGCCCCAGCCCGTCGGCCAGGCGCGCCGTCTCGCGAAAGGCGAGCGTGGCGCCCGCCGGATCCGGCGGCGCGACGGTCATCAGACCCACGACGTCCAGTCCCCGGTCCCGGGCTCGGGCGACCAGACCGGCCACCTCGTCCGGGGCGGCCCCGTTGCGCTGGGCCAGGTCGGTGAAGTCCACCTGGACGTAGAGCCGGGCCGTGGCGCCGATCGCCGCCAGGCGCGCGATCTCCTTGTCGCGCGAGATCGAGCAGATGACGTCCGCGGCCGCCGCGACGCGGGCGATCTTGTTGCTCTGTAGTGCCCCCAGGTAGTGCCAGGACACGTCAACGTCGCCGAGGACCGTACGCTTGTCCTCCAACTCGACGAGGTAGTTCTCCCCCACCGCATCGAGTCCCGCGGACGCCGCGGCGCGCACCGCCTCGGGTCCGAAGGTCTTGGTCACCGCGACCACCCGCACCGACGACGGGTCGCGGCCCGCCGCGGCGATGCGCTCGCGCAACGTCGCGAGGTTGCGCGCGACGCGCTCGGTCAGTTCGCTCTCAGCGGAGGAAGCTGGGAAGGTCGTCGTCGCCGCCCACGTCGAAGAAGTCGTCGGTCGCGCTCGAGAAGATGTCGCTGCGCGGGCCCTCGGTCATCACCGGTTCGGAGATGGTGGTCGGCGTCGGACGCGGGTTGGGGTGCGGATCGAAGCCCGCGGCGATCACCGTCACGCGCACCGCGTCGCCGATCGAGTCGTCGATCACGCTGCCGAAGATGATGTTGGCGTCGGGGTGGGCCACCGAGTGGATGATGTTGGCCGCGTCGGTGACCTCGGTGAGGGTCACGTCCGAGCCGCCGACGATGTTCATCAGGATCCCGCGCGCGCCGTCGATGGAGGCCTCGAGCAACGGCGAGGTGATCGCCGCGCGCGCCGCGTTGACCGCGCGACCTTCACCGGTGGACTGGCCGACGCCCATGATGGCGCTGCCGGCGTTGCGCATGATCGCGTTGACGTCGGCGAAGTCGGTGTTGATCAGTCCGGGCACCGTGATCAGGTCCGTCACGCCCCGCACGGCCGACAACAGCACGTCATCGGCGATCTTGAAGGCCTCGAGCATCGAGGTGTCCGACGCGGTCACCGAGAGCAGCCGGTCGTTGGGGATCACGATCAGGGTGTCGACCTTCGAGCGCAGGGCCTCGATCCCCTTCTCGGCCTGGGTGGCGCGCCGCTTGCCCTCGAAGGAGAACGGGCGTGTCACGACGCCGATCGTCAGGCTGCCCAGCGATCGGGCGATCTCGGCCACGACCGGGGCGGCCCCGGTACCGGTGCCGCCACCCTCACCGGCGGTGATGAACACCATGTCGGTGTCCTTCAACGCCTCTTCGATCTCGGCGCGGTGGTCTTCGGCGGCCTGGCGCCCGACCTCGGGATCACTGCCGGCGCCGAGCCCGCGGGTGAGCTGACGACCGATGTCGAGCTTGAGATCCGCCTCCGAGAGCAACAGGGCCTGGGCATCCGTGTTGGCGGCGATGAATTCGATGTTGCGAAGACCCGAGGAGATCATCCGGTTCACGGCGTTGACACCGCCGCCCCCCACGCCGATCACCTTGATCACGGCGTGGTAATTGTTCTGGTTGAGACTCATAAACCCCCTTGGGTGAACCCTTCTATTGTGTCCCACCGCAGCGGGGGGTCACGATCATTCGCGTTCAAGTGTGTTTGAAGGCTAGCCATCGTCCCTCGGGTGGTCAAATGTCTCACGAGGGCGCGCCGCCCGTCACGGCGAGCGAACCGGGCACCGACACGTCGACGATGTCGCCCGGGGCGAGACGGGCGTGGGCGATCACCGAGGCGATGGAGACCCACTTGGCGTGGAGATTCGTGGCCGGGCCGAGGACGAAGCGCACGGGGGTCGTCAGGGCGAGGGTCACGTCACCCGCGGCGTTGACGGTGATGGTCGACACCTGGCTGGAGAACGCCGGCGGCAACTGACTGGCGACGTAGGCCGCGGCTCGTCCGGCGACGAGAAAGGGCCACGTCGCCGCGCGAGGGTGGTCGTAGATCAACGTCGGCAGGTTGGCGGTGCGCGGCGCAACACCCAGATCGTGGCCGGTCGCGTCGACGTAGACCAGGACGTGGCCGGGCGCGTACGCCACGGCGACCGCGGTGCGTTCGGTCACTCGCACGACCACCCGATTGGGCCAGTGCTTAACGACCGCCACCGACTGGACCCAGGGGAATCGGGCGAGTCGCGCGTCAAGGGACGCGGCGCTGACGTCGATGATCGGCGGGTCGGAGGCGAGTCCGGAGGCGGCGAGAACCGCACCCGCCGACTCGTGGCGTAGGCCCACGAACGCGACGTGGCGCACCCGGAAGAGGGGTGAGCGCAACGTCCACTCGACCCCGCTGACCAGGATGATCACTGCACTCACGACCGCCAGAACGATGAGGACCACACGCCGGCGTCGAGGCCGCGGCGCCCGGGGAACCTTCGCCACCCGCGTCGGCGAGTCGGCCTTGGACGAACGGCGACGCGGGGTCGTCGCGGGACCGGTCCGCGTGCGGGTGCGCGTCGGGTCGACGGGTGACGACTTCGATCCCTCGCGACGCGCGCGCCGCGACGCGCGCGCCGCGCGAGGCGACCGCGACGCCGACACGGGCCGTCGCCGGCTCACCGAGACCCTCCGAAGCCGACCAAGCGGTGCTCGAGCACCAAGTCGACTCCCGTCACCTCGCGCACCCGAGCAGCCACGTCGCGGGCCAGTTCGTAGACGTCGTTCGCCCGACCGCCGGCGTCGACCTGGATGAAGTTGGCGTGCTTGTCGCTCACGACCGCGCTGCCGTGGCGTAACCCCTTGGCGCCCACCGACTCGATCAGCCGGCCGGCCGAGTCCCCCGGCGGGTTGCGAAAGACGCTGCCGGCGTTGGCCCCGCCCGGCTGGTGGACGCGGCGCCACGCCACGACGTCGCCCAGCGCCGCGCGGGCGGTCGCGGGGTCGCCGCGACGCAGGTGCAGGGTCACCTCTACGACCACGTCGCCGGGTTGCAGAGCGCTCTCGCGGTAGCCGAAGTGCAGGTCAGCGGCGGCTAGACGGACGAGCTCCTCGCGCCAGAGGGTGACCGACACCACGCTGGCGGCCATATCGGAGCCGTGTCCGCCGGCGTTCATCGCCACCGCTCCCCCGAAGGTGCCCGGCACGCCCACCGCCCACTCGAAGCCCACGACGCCGTCTGCGGCGAGGCGTCGTGCCGCGATGGGCAGGTCGAGCGCCGCCCCGGCGCGCACCACGACCACGTCATGGTCGTCGAACCAGTCGAGCCCGGCGAAGCCGGCCCCCAAGCGAATCGCCACGATCTCGTGTTCGCCGTCGGCGACGAGCAGGTTCGAGCCGTTTCCGATGACGACGATCGCCAGGCCGCACGCGCGCAGCGAGGGTCCCAGTTCGGCCAAGTCCTCGAGGGACTCCAGGGTGAGTAGGACCCGCGCCGCGCCGCCCACGCGATACGTCGTCAGTCCCGCGAGGGACGCGTGCGGGATCGCTCGGTCCCCGGCCAGTTCGAGGAGAGCGTCGAGGCTCACGATGTGGCCCCCACCAACTCACCCGCGATGTCGCCGATGTCCCCGGCCCCAATCAGGATGACCGCGTCGCCCGGATCCTCGAGGGTGGCGAGAACGGACAGCGCAGCGCGCGGGTCGTCGACGTAGTCGCACGCGACGCCCGGATGGGCGCGGCGAATCGCCTCGAGAACCAAGCGGCCGCTGACGTCGCCGGGGTCGGGTTCGCCCGCGGCGTAGACGTCGGTGATGATCACGCGCTGAGCGTCGACGAAGGAGTCGGCGAAGGCGAGGGCCTGGTGACGTGTGCGGCTGTAACGATGGGGCTGAAAGACCGCGGTCACGTTGGCGTAGCCCGCCGCGCGCGCACCCGCGAGGGCGGCGCGCACCTCGGTGGGCAGATGGGCGTAGTCCTCGTAGACGTCCGCGCCGCGCCAGGTGCCGCGATACTCGAATCTCCGCGGCGCGCCCGTAAAGCGCCCGAGGCCCTCGACGACGGCGGGAGCGTCAATGCCCGTCGCGAGCGCCAACGTGGCCACCACCGCGGCGTCGGCCACGTTGTGGGCACCGGTCACCGCCAGGGAGATCTCGAGGCGCGCGGCGCCCGACAG
>JAJXXB010000037.1 GCA_021781315.1 Actinomycetes bacterium
GGCCGCGTTCTCGGCGATGGCGCGGCCCTGGGGCTTGAAGATGCCGCCGTTCACGTTCAACAGGTCGCCGCGCTCCATACCGGCCTTGCGCGGGATCGAACCCACGAGCAGCGCCCAGTTCACGCCGTCGAAGGCGGTGGCGAGATCGCTCGTGGCCACGACGTTGGTCAGCAGCGGGAACGCACAGTCGTCGAGCTCCATCACGACGCCCTCGAGGGCCTTCATCGCGGGCTCGATCTCGAGCAGACGCAGTTCGACCGGCGTGTCGGCGCCGAGCATCTGGCCCGAGGCGATGCGAAAGAGCAGCTGGTAGCCGATCTGACCGGCGGCACCGGTCACGGTCACTTTTACGGGGGACTTCATGGCTCTCCTTTGATTGTCTAGAGACGGTCGAGAATGATGGCCTCGAACGCGCGCATGATGTCGTCGGCCGCGTCGAGCACCATCGTGGCGGCGGGCCCGACCTCGACGCCGGTGACGGCGCCCTCGATGAACGAGGTCATCGGATTGTCAGATTCGGTGGCGACAACCGCGGTGTTCACTGTGACTGTGTCCGCCATGAACTCATCCTAGGTCGCTCACCGACAGCCCTCCGAGGGCCAAAGTCACGTCCGCTGCGAGAAGAGCGCCTCGTGAATCTCGCGCGTCGCGGTCGAGCGATTGAGCGTGTAGAAGTGAAGTCCCGGAGCGCCCGCCTCGAGCAGGGCCTCGCAGAGTTCGCGCGCCGCGGCGACGCCTTCGGCGCGCACCGCGCCGGGACCGCCGCGCTCGTGGGCGCGCTCGAGGCGCGCGACCAGACTCGCCGGCACCGTCGCGCCCATCTCGGCCATGCGGGCCACGCCCGAGAGCGTCGTGACCGGCATGATCCCGGGCAGGATCGGCTTGGTGACCCCGAGGGCGCCGACCTCCTCGACCAGTCGCGTCCACTGGGAGAGCTCGAAGAAGAACTGGGTCACCGCGAAGTCGGCCAGGGCGAGCTTGTCCGCGAGGTAGCGCCGGTCGCTCGCCAGGTCGACCGAGCGCGGGTGCCCGTCGGGGTGCGCCGCGACGCCGATCGAGAAGTCCCCCACGCGGCGCGCCAGCGCGACGAGATCGCTCGCGTGATCGAGCTCGCGCGCGAGGTCCTCGCCCTCGGGCGGGTCGCCGCCCAGGGCCATGAGGTTCTCCACCCCGGCGTCGCGGTAGTGCTCGAGGATCTCGGTCATCTCGGCGCGCGAGTGCCCGACGCAGATGAGGTGGGCCATCGGCGTGAGATGGCCCTCACGCTTGATGCGCGTCACGAGGTCGTAGGTGCGCTGGCGCGACTCTCGCCCCCCGCGGTAGGTCACCGACACGAAGGAGGGCCGCAGTTGCTCCAGGTCGGCGAGGGTCGCCGCCAGGACGGCCGCCTCCTCGTCGGACTTGGGCGGGAAGAACTCGAAGGAGCGGGTGATCCCCTCGCGCAGCAGCGCGTCGACGCGCACGAGGCTACTCCGCGCGGCCGAAGTCGTCTTCGAGGCGCACGATGTCGTCCTCACCGAAGTAGGTGCCGTGCTGGACCTCGATGAAGACCACCGGGGTCGTGCCGCGATTCTCGCAGCGGTGCTTCTGGCCCAGTGCCACGTCGATGGAGTCGCCGGGGTGCATCTCGTACTCGACGTCGTCGAGCACGACCGTCGCCACGCCGTTGACGAAGAACCAGTGCTCGGCGCGCTGGGCGTGCTGCTGGTAGCTCAGGCGCTTGCCGGGTGCCACCACGAGGCGCTTGACCTTGTGGTCGAACATCTCGTCGTCGAGCACGGTGAAACTGCCCCAGGGGCGCTCGTCGTACTCGCGACCACGATCGTCGGTGACTGTCATCGGACCTTCTCTGCGGCTCGCACGGCGTTGTTCAACAGCATGGCACGGGTCATCGGGCCGACGCCACCGAGGCGCGGCGTGATCCAGCCCGCGACGTCGGCGACCTCGGGCGCGACGTCGCTCATCAACCTCGTTCCCGACCAACTGGTGCCGGCGGCGACCACCGCCGCACCGGGGCGCACCATGTCGGGCGTGACGAGTCCGGCGACGCCGGCCGCCGCCACCACCACATCGGCGCTGCGCGTAAGAGAGCTCATGTCGTCGACACCGGTGTGCACCACCGTCACCGCCGCGTTACATCCCGGGCGCTTGAGCGCCATCAGCAGCGCGAGCGGCCGGCCGATCGTGAGCCCGCGTCCGATGATCACGACGTGGCGGCCCTCGACGGGCACGTGGTAGCTCGCGAGCAGCTCGACGATGCCCGCCGGCGTGCACGGCAGTGGGCCCGGCGCGCCCATCACGAGGCGTCCGAGGTTGACCGGGTGCAGGCCGTCGACGTCCTTCTTCGGATCGACGCGCAACAGCACCTCCTCCTCGTTCATCCCCGCGGGCAGCGGCAGCTGCACGAGGATCGAGTGGATCGCGTCGTCGGCGTTGAGCCGGTCGATCACGGCCTCGACCTCGGCCTGGGTCGCGCTCGCGGGCAGGTGCACGCCGACCGAGTGCACGCCGATGGCCTCGCAGTCGGCGTGCTTCATCGCCACGTACTTCGCGCTCGGCCCGTCATCGCCCACCAGCACGGTGGCCAACCCCACGCGCACGCCGCGCGCGGCGAGCGCGCCGACGCGATCGGCGAGCTCCATCTTCATGCGGGCGGCGACGCGCTCGCCGTCGAGTAGTTCGGCCATGTCTCTCCTAGTGTCGGAAGTGACGCTCGCCGGTGAGCATCATGACGATTCCCGCGGCGTTCGCCGCCGCGATCACCTCGGCGTCGCGCACCGATCCCCCCGGCTGGACGACGGCCGCGACCCCGGCGCCGGTGAGCGACTCGAGACCGTCGGCGAAGGGGAAGAACGCGTCCGAGGCGGCCGCGGAACCCACCGCGAGCTCGCCGGCCTTCGCCGTGGCGATGCCCGCGGCGACGACGCGCGACTGCTGACCCGCGCCCACTCCGACGGCGACGCCGTCCTTGGCGAGGACGATCGCGTTCGAGGTCGTGCGCGCGCACACGCGCCAGGCGACCAGCAGGTCCTCGAGCTGGCGCGCCGTGGGCTGGGCGGTGGTGACGCAGCGCCACTGCGCGACGGGCACGCGCAGCTCGTCGGCGTCCTGGACGAGGGCGGTGTGCCCGTACGTGCGTATCGAGAGCCCCAGCGCCTCGGGCGCGGGCGCCGCGAGCAGCCGGGTCGCCTTGCGACGCGCGCGCAGGGTGGCGATCGCCGCCTCGGAGAAGGAGGACGCGATGATCACGTCGGCCTGGGGGCCCGCCGCGATTCTCGCGGCCACGTCGTCGTCGACCGCCCCGCGCAGGGCGACGATGCCGCCGAAGGCGCTCTGGGGGTCGGCGGCGAGGGCGGCGTCGTAGGCCGCGGCGAGGCTCTCGCCCAGGGCCGCGCCCGAGGCGTTGGCGTGCTTGATGATGGCCACGGCCTCGCGACCCGGCGCGTCGGCCGCCAGCTCGTGGACCAGTCGCCACGCGGCGTCGGCGTCGAAGAGGTTGAGATAGGAGAGCGCCGTGCCGGCGTGTTGGACGACCTCGTCCCACCACGGACTCGTGCCGGCGAGTCGGTACCGCGCGCCGACCTGGTGGGGATTCTCGCCGTATCGCAGCACGTCGCGGCGCTCGAGGGTGAGATGCAGCGTCGCCGGCAGGGTGGCCGCGCCCGGCTCGGGGGCCGGGCCGATCTCGCCGCCGGCGTCGAACCACGCGACGATGGCCGCGTCGTAGGCCGCGGTGTGGGCGAAGGCGGCGCGCGCGAGGTCGTGGCGCGTGGCCGGCGACAACTCGCCGGTCTCACGCAGCTCGGCGAGGACCGCCGGGTACTGCACCGGGCTCGTGAGGATGCCCACGTGGCGGTGGTTCTTCGCCGCGGCGCGCACCATCGTCGGCCCGCCCACGTCAATGAGCTCGACCGACGGATTGCTCGAGAAGGGATAGAGGTTGCTCACCACGAGGTCGATGGGCGTGATGTCGTGCTCGACGAGGGCGGCGAGGTGGCTCTCGACGTCGCGGTCGGCGAGGATGCCGCCGTGGATCGCCGGGTGCAGGGTCTTCACCCGTCCCGAGAGCATCTCGGGGAATCCCGTCACGTCGGCCACATCCAGGTGGGCGAGGCCGGCCTCGGCGAGGGCCGTCGCGGTGCCGCCCGAGGCCACGAGCTCGACCCCGAGGTCGGCCAGTCCCTGGGCGAACTCGATCAGTCCCGTCTTGTCCCAGACGGACAACAGCGCCCTCATGTCTCCTCCAATGCGCCGGCGAGCGACGCCGGTTCCCGTCCCTGCGCCAACGCCGCCATCACCCTAGTGATCACCGCGGGGTAGAGGGTTCGCTCGACGGCCTTGATCCGCTCGTGCAGCGTCTCCTCGGTGTCCTCGGGGTACACCGGCACGCGGCGCTGGGCGAGGATCGGCCCCTCGTCGAGTTCGGCCGTCGCCAGGTGGACGGTGCAGCCCGACTCGGCCACGTGCGCGGCCAGCGCCTGGGCCACCGCGTGCCAGCCCTTGAAGTCCGGCAACAGGCTGGGGTGCGTGTTGAGGACGCGACCCTCGTAGGCCGCGGGAAACGTGCTCGTCGTCACGGTGCCGAATCCGGCCATCGCCACGAGGTCGATGGCGTGCGACGACAGCGCCGCGACCAGCGCCGCCGAGTAGGCCTCGCGGTCGAAGCCCGCCGAGAAGCCGCCGTAGTCGCGACGATCCACGAGCACCGTGGTCACCCCGGCGGCCCTGGCTACCTCGAGCGCGCGACAGGGCCGGTCAGCCACCACGAGGGCGACGTCGAGTCCGGCGTCGAGTATTGCTTCGAGGATGGTGCCCGAGCCCGAGACCATCACGCACAGGCGAACCTCAGCCAAGCGCGAGGGCCTTGACGATCTCGACCATCTTCTCGCCCGCCTCGGTGGGGTTCTGGCAGACGTGCACGCCGGCCGCGGAGAGGGCCTCCATCTTGGCTTGCGCGGTGCCCTTCGATCCCGAGATGATGGCACCGGCGTGGCCCATCTTGCGCCCCGGGGGCGCGGTCACCCCGGCGACGTAGGAGACGACGGGCTTGGTCATGTGGGCCTTGATCCACTCGGCCGCCCGCTCCTCCTCGCTGCCACCGATCTCGCCGATCATCATGACCGCCTTGGTCTCGGGGTCGGCCTCGAAGGCCGCCAGGCAGTCGATGAAGTTCGTGCCCGGCACCGGGTCGCCGCCGATGCCCACGCAGGTCGTCTGGCCGATGCCCTGGCTCGAGAGCTCGTAGAGCGCCTGGTAGGTCAGCGTCCCCGAGCGCGACACGATGCCCACCGGCCCGCCGGCCAGGGCGATGTCGCCCGAGGTGATGCCGATGTTGCACTTGCCGGGACTGATGATCCCGGGGCAGTTGGGCCCGAGCAGGCGCACGCCCGGGAACTCCTCGACCAGGCGGTTGTACGTGACCGCCTCGTCGTGGGCCGGGATGCCCTCGGTGATGCACACGATGAAGGTGATCCCGCCCTGGGCGGCCTCGATGATCGCGTCGGCGGCGAAGCGCGGGGGTACCACGACGAAGGACGCCGTCGCCCCCGTCGCCGCCACCGCCTCGGCCACGCTGTCAAAGACGGGGATGCCGTCGACGTCGGTGCCGCCCTTGCCCGGGGTGACGCCGCCGACGACCTTGGTGCCGTAGTCGCGGTTGCGCAACCCGTGAAAGCGACCCTGGCCGCCGGTCAGTCCCTGGACGATGACCTTGGTGTTCTCGTCTACGAAGATGCTCATGGTGTCTACGCCTTGGCTAGGGCCACGGCCCGGCGCGCGGCGTCGAGCATGGTGGGTTCGGTGAT
>JAJXXB010000281.1 GCA_021781315.1 Actinomycetes bacterium
CTCGCCGCTCTGCTACCTCCGCCGCCGGCCACGGGCGGTCCGTTCGCGCTGTCGGCACCCGGACGCGTGGAGTCCGTCGTCGAGTCGGCGGGACTCTCGAACTACGACGTGGTGGAGGTAGCGACCCCGTTCACCTTCGCGGACGTGGACACCGGGGTTCGGGCGCTCCTCGCCACGGGACCCGGACGTCGGGCGGCCGAGCACGCTGGTGAGGATGCTGCGCGGGCGGCCGTCATCGCGGCGTTCACCCGCTTCGCGCAGCCGGACGGCTCGGTGGTGACCAACAACGTATTCCGCGTTCTGGTCGCTCGCGCCTAGTGGGACCGACGACTTCGATCAGTGAACTGAAGGATCCCGCGGACGTCGCGTCGAGGGCTGGTACCCGGATTCGACGTCAGCGCCTCGCGGACGACGCTTTCAGCGCCGCGACACGTGGATTCGCGGGCGGCGCCACCTCGTAAGTTCGAGGGCTCCACCAGTCGTCACGTCTCTCGGCCTCTCAGGTGAGGGCGTGGAGCCACTGGTCGATCGCGCGGGTGACCTCGACGTGGAACGCGGCGGTGCGAACTGCGTCGAGGGCGAACATCCCGTGGTCCGCGCCGTCGATCTGGGTGACGTCTCCGCCGATCGTGCGTGCGGTTGTGAGATCCCACGCCGGATCCCGGGTACCGCCGATGAGCAGCTGGTGGGCGGGGTTATGGGTCATCGCGTCGACGACGTCGGGCAGGTGCAGCAGCGGTGTCAGCCAGATCGCTTCGTAGCCGTGGCGCGACGCGTACCGCGCGCTGCAGGTGCCCAGTGACTTGCCGACGACCAGCACTCGGCCGTCGAAACTCCCGACTGCCTCCATCAGTTGGTTCCCCACCCAGCTGATCGTGGCGCGGATGTCCCCCGTTGGCGCGTTCCACGACACGGCGCGAACCCGCCACCCGTGCTGAGCCACCGCGTGGCCCGCGAAGGTGAACAGCGGCATTGTCGTCGGATAGTTCTGCCCGGGCAGGAGGACCGCGAGCCCCACTGGGTCATCAGTCCGGAGTGGCCAGTCGACGTACTCGCTCATACTCGGAGCCTCCAATCCACGCCGCCCGCCTCACAACGTTCGACCCAAGGGACGTGGATCCTCTCGGAGGGTAGCGGCCCGGGCGTGCCACGCCCGAGACTGTCGCGCGACTCTCGTCGCCTGGTGCGTCCGACCCTGGTCACGATCCTGTGGCGGAGGAGGTGGGATTTGAACCCACGGTAGGTTGCCCTACACACGATTTCCAATCGTGCCGATTCGGCCGCTCTCGCACTCCTCCAGGCACTCGCTACAGCGCCGGGTGGCAAGGTTACCTGAGGCGGCCGTGGGCCGGCACGCTAGCCTGGTTTCGCCGAGGTCCAAAGCGGTAGTCGGGTCCCGTGCGACGGTCGTTCGTGAACCGAGTCAGGGGTGGAAGCCAGCAGCTCTCAGCGGATTGCGCCGGGTGCCACGGATCGCCTGACTGCCGCTTTGGACCTCGGCTTCTTACAGGGCGCCGTTAGCATGCGTGCATGGCTGACCAACCCGTGCCCACCTCGATCGACGGCGTCACCGCCCTCTATCGCCGGTTCCGGCCGGGCCGTTTCGCCGAGATGCGGGGCCAGGACCACGTGGTGCGCGCCCTCCAGGGCGCGGTGGCGAGCGGCCGCGTCGTGCACGCCTACCTCTTTTCGGGGCCACGCGGAACGGGCAAGACGACCGCGGCGCGCATCCTCGCCAAGGCGCTCAACTGCGAGAACCCGATCGACGGCGACGCGTGCAACGAGTGCGCGAGCTGCGTGGCGATCACGCGTGGGGCGTCGTTGGACGTGACCGAACTCGACGCCGCCTCCAACAACGGTGTCGACGACGTTCGCGACATCACTGTCGGAGCGTGGCACGGAACGCCGGGCCGCTGGAAGGTCTACATCTTCGACGAGGTTCATCAGCTCTCCAAGGCAGCGTCGGCCGCCCTGCTGAAGACCCTCGAGGAGCCGCCGCCGCACGTCGTGTTCGTGCTGGCGACGACGGACCCTCACAAAGTGCTGCCTACGATCCGCTCGCGCACCCAGCATCTCGAGTTCCGGCTCTTTGGCGCCGAGACCCTGGGCGGCCTTCTCAGCGACATCCGCGACGCGGCGGGACTCTCCGCCGACGACGCGACGATCGAGGCCGCGGTGCGTCAGGGCCGCGGATCGGCCCGCGACGCGTTGAGCGCCCTCGACCAGTTCTTGGCGACCGGTCCGGTGGCCGACACCCAGCCCGAGTTCGACATGCTGTTCTCGGCGCTCGCTGAGAGCGACGCGGTGGCGGCGCTCACCGCGCTCGCCACGCTGATGGCTCAGGGCTGGGACCCCGAACAGCTGACGGAGAGTTTCATCGCCGAACTTCGCCAGACGTTTCTCCTCCAGGTCGCCCCGAGCGTGGCCGCGGCGGTCGACGCCGACCGCGACCGTCTCGCCCAGTGGGGCGCGCGCCTGGGGTTGGCGAGAACGGTGCGCGTACTCGAGACGCTCGGGCGAACGTTGCGAGAGATGCGCGGTGCGCCGGAGAAGACGGTCACCCTCGAAGTGGCCCTCGTGCGACTCACGCGAGCGGACCTCGACACCTCACTCGACGCCCTCGCCGAGAGGGTCACGCGACTAGAGAAGGGCGCTACGAGCGCCCCCGAACCCGAGGCGCCACAGCGACGTCCCATCGCGAGCGCCACACCGACCCGCGACGACGCGATCACCCCGAGCACGCCGGCCCCACCCGTGGAGCGTGACGTCCCGCCCGCCCCCCGTACTGCGGCCGCACCGTCGGCGTCGACCGACATCTCCCTCGAGGACTTCCGCGAGCGATTCGCGGCGCGCGTCGTCCCCCGCACCGCGCGCTCCGCCCAACTGGTCCTCAAGAACGCCGAGGTGCGCGCCGTCGCCAACGGACGCGTGACGATCGCGGTCGCCAGTGAGGATCTTCGTCAGAACAGCGAGATGGTCACGCCGGGCCTACGCGGTGCGCTCGAGCACGAGTTCAAGGTCGGCTTCAGCATCGACTGGATCGTCGACAGCGCCATCGCCACGTCGCCGAGCACGCCGCGCCCCTCGACGGCGCGGGCCGCGGCACCGGTGGCCGACGACGACGCCGACGCTGAGGCCGACGCCGGTGACGCGTCCGCCATCGTGGTCGACTCGGTGGCCGAGCATCTCATCACCGAGATGTTCCCCGGCGCTCAGGAGATCTCGTGACCTACCCGCCGGCACTGCAAGCGGTCGTCGACGAGCTGGGACGATTCCCCGGTGTCGGCCCCAAGTCGGCCCAGCGCATCGCGTTCTGGTTGATGCGCCAGCCCGATGAGGACGTCGCCCGCCTGGCCGCGACGCTCGGCGAGATGGCGACCAAGCTCTCCTTCTGCGAGCGCTGCTGCAACATCGCCGAGTCGGGCGGACTGTGTCCGATCTGCGCGGACCCGCGGCGCGACCAGACGGTGATCTGCGTCGTCGAGAACCCGCCCGACGTGGTCGCGGTCGAGCGCTCGGGCGCCTTTCGCGGCACGTACCACGTGCTGCACGGCGTCCTCAACCCGCTCGAGGGGGTGACGCCGGATCGCCTGCGCATCCAAGAGTTGCTGGCGCGCCTGCGCGGACCGGTCACCGAGGTCATCTTGTGCTTCAACTCGAACGTCGAGGGCGACGCGACCGCCATGTACCTAAGCCGTCTGCTCGCCGCACCGGGTCTCGTCGTCAGTCAGCCGGCGAGCGGCCTACCGGTGGGCGGCGATCTCGAGTTCGCCGACGACCTGACGCTGGGTCGCGCGATCGACGGGCGGCGCGTCCTCTCGGACTAGAGCCCCTCGTCCCATCAGGCGAAGTAGGTAACGCCGAAGAGCCCGAGCGCCAGGCTATAAAGCGCGAAGGGCGCCAGCGTCTTGGTCGCGAACCAGCGAACGAGGAAGCGCACCGAGAGGTAGGCGGTGACCGCCGCGCACAACGCGCCGAGCGCCGCGGGTGTTCGCACGCCCTGTCCGGTGGCGCCGAAGAGCTCGGGCAACTTGTACAGGCCCGCGAGCGCGATGACGGGCGTGGCGAGCAGGAACGAGAACTGCGCGGCGTCCTCGTGGTTCAGCCCGCCGGCGAGGCCCGTGGCCATGGCGACCCCCGAGCGCGAGATGCCCGCGAAGAGCGCCAGGCTCTGCGAGGCTCCGATGGCGACCGCCTGGCGCACCGAGAGCGTCTCGAGACTGACCAACCGGGCGTGGCGTCCCTGGGATCGGCGCAGTCGCTCGGCGCCGAAGAGGATGAGGCCATTGACGACGAGGAAGATCGCCGCGGCGAGGGGTTTGGCGAAGAGAACGCGCAGCGTCGAGTCAAAGACGACTCCGGCGATCCCCACCGGGATGGTCGCCACGACGAGCAGGGCGAGCAGCCGGTAGTTGGCGTCCATCGTGACGTCGTCGAGGCGCCACAGCGACGAGGCGCCGCGCGAGGAGACCCCCCGCAGGCGCTCGAGGAGGGCGCGCGCGAAGGCCACCCAGGTGCGGCGGTAGTAGACGAAGAGGCCGGCCGCGGTGCCCACGTGCAGACCCACCAAGAAGGCGAGGAAGAAGGAGTGTTTCGCCGACTGGGCGCTCACGAGGTGGTGCCAGCCAAAGAGGGCGGGCGCGAGCACGCTGTGGCCCAGGCTCGAGACGGGAAAGAGCTCCGAGACGCCCTGGAGCAGTCCGAGGATGATGGCCTGGAGGTCGGTGATCGGCGCGGGCACGCTCGAACGTTAAACGACGCTGGCGCCCCCGGGGGAGCGGTGCGAGACTTCACGCGTGCGCTATCTCACGATCGTCCGCCACGCCGAGGCCGAGGACCGCGCCGAGTCCGGCCGTGACTACGACCGACGCCTCACCAAGCGGGGCCGGCGCCAGTGCGAGCAGCTGCGCGCCCTCGCCACGGACCCCGACCAGTTGGGCCGCTTCGGCCCCGTCGTCGCCCTGGTGAGCGGTGCGGCGCGCACCCGCGAGACCTTCGAGCGGGCCTTTGAGGGCACGGACTTCGTGGCGCACGTCGAGTACAGCGACCTCATCTACAACGGCCGGCGCGACGTGACGGGCGAAGACGTCCTGATCGACCTGGCCGCGATCGATCCGGTCACGACGTCACTGCTGGTGGTCGGCCACAACCCGACGCTGCTCGACCTCGTGGGCTCGCTCGCACGCTCGGTGCCGGCGCCCCTCTCGCCCGGCCACCTGCCCAAGGCCGCGACCGTGGTGCTCGCCATCGACGACGACCGGCCGGTGGGCCTGGTGCGCTACGACGCGGTCGCCGCCTACCGACCCGACTAGAGCGAACGCAAGATGGCGGCGTCGCCCTGACCGCCCCCGCCACAGAGCGCGACGGCGGCGGTGCCTCCGCCGCGACGACGCAGCTCGTAGAGCGCGGTCAGCGCCAGGCGCGAGCCCGACATGCCGATGGGGTGTCCCAGGGCGATGGCGCCGCCGTTGACGTTGATCTTGGACTCGTCGAGCCCGAGGTCGTCGGCTGAGGCGAGTCCCACCGCGGCGAAGGCCTCGTTGATCTCGTAGAGGTCGTAGCCCGCGGGGTCGAGGCCGACCTTGGCCGAGGCCTTGGCGATGGCGTGCGAGGGCTGGTTGAGCAGCGACGTGTCCGGCCCGGCGACCTCGCCGTAGCTGATGATCTCGCCCAGCGGCGTGAGTCCCAGCGCCGCGGCGCGCTCGGCGGACATCACTAACAGGACCGCCGCGCCGTCGGAGATCTGTGAGGCGTTGCCCGCGGTGATCGT
>JAJXXB010000106.1 GCA_021781315.1 Actinomycetes bacterium
CCCGGTACGCCCCGACCACGTGGCGGTGGTTGACGATGTTGCGTCGCTGGCGGTTGTGCGAGGTGATCACTCGGATCCCGTAGAGCGACTCGGAGAGGTCGGCGAGCACGTTGGCGATCCGGTCGCGACTGGTGAGGTACCCGCGCTCGGACGCCTGGTGGAACCAGATGGAGAGCGCCACCAGCGCCGGCACCACGATCAGCACGGTCCAGGCGGCGAGGACGACGTTGGTCGAGAAGAGGACCGCGGTGATCACGATCATGGTCAGTCCCTGCAGGGCGAACTGGCTGATGCCGTCCTGGACGAGCTGCTGGAGGTTCTCGATGTCGCTCGTCATGCGACTCATCAGCACACCGGCCTTCTCCTCGGTGAAGAAGTCGAGACTCAGGCGCTGGAAGTGTGTGAACACCCGCACGCGCAGGTCGTGCATGACCCGCGAAGCCAGCACGCCGGTCACATCGGTCTGCAGGCGCTGGAAGAGCACGCTCAGAAGCGTCACCACGAGGTAGATCCCCGAGCACGCCGCGATCACCGAGAGCGAGTGGTGATGGGGCAGCATCCCGTTGTTCACCGCGTACTCGGTGAGCTTCGGTCCGGCCTGCAGGACGAGGGCGGTCACGATGACCAGCAGCGAGCCCGAGACGAGATAGCCCCGGTGCGCGCCCACCAGGCGCCACAGCGACAGCGGGCGCCTCTCGTCGGCACTGGGCACGGGCGAGAAGGTGAGGTGAGAGGGCGGGTGGACCGGCTCGCTCGCGAGCAGCTTGGTGGCCTCGTCCATCAGCTCGCTCGGGATGCCGCCGAAGGGCAGGCCGTTGGCGGTCGAGGTGTGACTGCCGAACACGCCGCCGCCGTGGCCGAATCCGCCGCCCCAGGCCATCAGTCCTCCGTCGCCTGGGCGAGGATCTCGCCGTAGAGGGGAGTGGTGGCGAGCAGCTCGTCGTGCGTGCCACTGGCCACGACGCGTCCGCCGTCGAGGAGGAGGACCCTACTCGCCAGGGCGATCGTCGAGAGGCGGTGCGCGATGACGATGGTGGTGCGCTGGGCGAGGAGAGCGCGCAGCGCCGAGAAGATCTCGGCCTCGACGTGCACGTCGATGGCGCTGGTGGCGTCGTCGAGCACGAGGATCGGGGGGTTGACGAGCAACGTGCGCGCGATCGCGATTCGCTGGCGCTGGCCGCCCGAGAGGGTGTAGCCGCGCTCGCCCACGACCGTGTCGTAGCCCTCCGGGAGGCGCTCGATGAACTCGTGGGCGTTGGCGGCCCGTGCCGCGGCGACGACTTCCTCCAGACTCGCCTCGGGCCGGCCGTAGGCGATGTTCTCGAAGATGGAGATCGAGAAGAGAAACGGCTCGTCGAGGACCACGCCGACGGCCTCGCGCAGCGAGGCGAGCGTCACGTCGGCGATGTCGGTGCCATCGATGCGGATCGATCCCCCCGTGACGTCGTAGAAGCGCGTGAGCAGGCGCGCCACACTCGACTTGCCCGAGCCGGTGCGTCCGACGATGGCGACCGTCTCACCGGCCTCGACGTGGGCGTCGAAGTCCGAGAGGACCCGCGTGCCGTTGGCGTAGGCGAAGTCCACGTGATCGAAGTCGATGGCCCCGCCGCGCACCTCGAGGTCGAAGGCGCCGGGTCGCTCGACGACGTCGGGGTTCTCGTCGAGGATCTCGAAGATGCGCTCGGCGCTCGCCTTGGCGCGCTGACCCATCATCACCAGTTGGCCCAGCATCATGAAGGGGGCCTGGAGCATCATGAGATAGGCGTTGAAGGCCAGGATCGCGCCGATTCCCAGGTGGCCGCCGATGACCATCTGGCCGCCGAAGAACAGGACGAGGGTGAGGCCGAGCTGGGGCAGGTTCTGGACCCAGGGCGACCACACGGCGCGCAGGTGGGCGTCCTTGATGTAGGCCCAGGCGACACGCTCGGCCGCGTCGGCCAGGCGGTTGATCTCGGCCTCCTCCTGGGCGAAGGACTTGACCACGCGCACGCCATTGACGTTCTCGTCGACGATGGTCGCCACGTCGGCCAGCCTCGCCTGGGTGATCCACGAGATCGGGAACATGACCTTGCGCATCCGCAGGCCCACCACGTAGAGGATGGGCATCACCACCAGGGCGATGAGGGCGAGCGGCACGCTGATCGAGAGCATGAAGGCGAAGGCCACCACGCCGATGAACGCCTGGACGACGATCAGGGGGGCGAAGGTCGAGTACATCTGCACGCTGCGGATGTCGCTGTTGGCCCGGCTGATCAGCTGGCCCGACTGGACGCGGTCGTAGAAGCTAAAGGACAGCCACGAGAGATGCTCGTAGATCAGCGAGCGAAGATCGGCCTCGACGTTGTAGGCGGTGCGGTAGACGTAGTGGCGCGAGATGATCCCCGTCACCCCGGCGACCACGCCGACCGCCACGATGCGCAGCACGTCGCGCGTCAGGCTGCCGTTGCCGAGCACCAGGTCGTGGTCGATCGCGCCGTTGAGCATGTTCGGCACGAGGGTCTGAAAGACGAGACTGACGAAGGAGAGCCCGATGGCCGTGGCGAAGGTCGCGCGGTGCGAGCCGATGACCGGCAGGACGCGACGCCACCAGGCGAGGCGAGCGTCGCGCGAGATGCGTGCTTGGGGCCCCGGGTATTTGGAGCGGACACCCCCGAGCGGGGCGGCGGGCGCGGCCTCGTGCGGGGGTGCCGAATTCGTCGGAGACGGGGCGGGCACCCCTGAATCGTAACGGGGCCGCATCGGTCCTCCACCGCCTCCGACGAGGACGTAAGGTTCGTTCGTGCCAACACCGCTCATCGTCTCTCACCCCCTCGTCGCCGACAAGGTCCGCCAGCTGCGCGACGAATCCACGTCCAACGCCGACTTCTTGCGCCTGGCGAGTGAGATCTCGCGTTTCGTCGCCTACGAGGCGTTCCGCGACGCGCCGACCACCGCGACCACCGTCGACACCCCGGTCGCGAAGGCGGCGCCGGCCACGCGCATCGACACCGAGTACGTGATCGTGCCGATCCTGAGGGCGGGTCTCGGCATGAGCCCGGCCGTCCAGGAGGTGCTGCCCCACACGCGGCTGTGCCTGGTGGGACTGCGCCGCAACGAGACCACGCTCCAGCCCGACGTCTACCTCGACGGACTGCCCGAGTCGCTGGCGGGCGCGCACGTGGTGATCTGCGACCCGATGCTCGCCACCGGGGGCTCGCTGATCAAGGTCCTCGACATGCTGACCGCCCGGGGCGCCGGGGAGGTGACCGTGCTCTGCCTGATCGCGGCGCGACCGGGGGTGGAGGCGGTGACCTCGCGCCACGGGAGCGTGCGCATCGTGGCCGCGGCCCTCGACGAGACGCTCAATGAGGTGGGATATATCGTGCCCGGCCTCGGTGACGCCGGGGACCGCCTCTTCGGACTGCCGGTTCGCTGACCCTAGAGGCCGATGTCCTCGAACCAGAGGTCGTGGTGATCGGCGATGAACGTGGCGAGTAGTTCGGTGCAGGCCGGATCGTCGAGGACGATCACCTCCACCCCCAGTTCGCTCAGCCAGTCATGTCCGCCGTGGAAGTTCGTCGCCTCGCCGATCACGACGGCGCCGATGTTGAACTGGCGCACCAGGCCCGAGCAGTACCAGCACGGTGAGAGGGTGGTGACCATCACGCAGTCCGCGTAGTCGCGCCGGCGCCCGGCGCGGCGAAAGGCGTCGGTCTCGGCGTGGGTCGAGGCGTCGTCGTTCTGGACGCGGCGGTTGTGGCCCGATCCCAGCAGCTCACCCTCGCGGGTAAAGAGGGCGGCGCCGATCGGGATCCCCCCCTCGGCGAGGCCGGCGAGGGCCTCGTCGTAGGCGGTGGCGAGCATGGTTCGCGCGAGGTCGAGGTCGAGAGTCCGGGACGTGTCCATCGAAAAAGTATGCTCCAGCACCGTGGGTTCACGCGCGTACACGGTTGACATCGGCTCCCAGCGCGTGGACCTGCCGGTGGTTCCGCTCTCGAGCGAACTCTCCTTGGCCCTCTTGATCACGGTCGACATGGGCGTGGGCTTCATGGCCCGCGCCGGCGAGGAGCTGGCCGCGCTGCTGGCGCCCCACGACATCGACGTCGTGGCGACGGTCGCCACGATGGGCATTCCCGTCGCGGTCGAAGTGACGCGTCACCTCGGGCTGGACCAGTACGTCGTCTTGCACAAGACCCCCAAGATCCACCTGGCCGACGCGGTCAAAGAATCCGTCCGCTCGATCACGACCGACGCCGATCAGCGGCTGCTCTTCGACCGCGCCCGGGTCAAGGACGTGGCGGGCAAGCGGGTGGCGATCGTCGACGACGTGATCTCCACCGGCGCGTCCACCGGCGCGGCGCTGCGATTGCTGCGACGCGTCGACGCCGAGATCGTAGCGATCGGCACGCTGGTGACCGAGGCGTCGCTGTGGCGCGAGTCGCTGGGCGCGGACGCTGACCTGGTGCACGCCTTGGGGTCGATCCCCATCTTTCATCCGGACGAAGACGGCGAGCTCGTCGAAGACTGGGTCGGATAGAGCTTCGCTCGCCGCGACAAGTTTTATGTCGCTCTGATGCGCACCACAGGACTCTCCCAGAGAGCAGATCGATGATGGTGACGTCGTCTTACGAACCTAGGAGTGACTATGCGTACACGAATCATGAAGCGAGTTGGCCTCTCGGCGGCCGCGGTGCTCAGCACCGGCGTGCTCGCCTTCACCCTCGTCGCCCCGGCGCTCAGCGTCGTCGGAAACTAGGAGCGCACATGAATCGCACCACTCGCACTCGAGTACTGACCCGCGCCGGCCTGTCGGTCGGCGCGGCAATCAGCGCCGGCGTACTCGCCCTGACCCTCGTGGCCGCGGGCGTGAGTGTCGCGGGAGCGGCACCACGCGCCCACGAGCACGCTCGCACGCACCACTCCCACGACGCCCAGGGCCTGCGCGGGCGCGTGAGCGCGGTGACGAGCACGTCGCTCACCATCAGCAACGACGGTCAGTCCACGAGCTTCACCCTCGACGCCAACACCGCCTTCGTGAAGAACGGCCTGGCGATCCCGGCCAGTGACATCACCGTCGGCGCCAAGGTGCTGGTGACGGTCTCGACCACGGCGAGCACGACGCCGCCCACGGCCAGCTCCGTGGCCCTGCTCGAGAGCCCCGAAGTGAAGATGGGCCACGGCGTGGAGGGCACCGTCTACTCGGTCGCCCCGACCTCGATCGTGATCACCCACGAGGGACAGCAGATGACCTTCGCGATTGACGCCAACACCGTCTTCGTGATGAACGGCATGCCGGCGACGATCGCCAACGTCGTCGCGGGCGCCAGGGTGCGCGTCGCGGTCTCGACCACGGCGACCACGACTCCCACCGCGGGCGCGGTCATGATCTTCACCAACGACTCGGAGAACGCCAACGCGGTCACCGGCACGGTGACCGCCTACGTTCCGGGCGTCTCGATCACCGTCGCGGGCCCCAACGGCCCGGCGACCTTCGTGATCACCTCGGCGACCATCATCACCAAGGACCACGTCGCGCTGCTCGCCAGTGACGTCACCGTGGGCTCGGTTGTTCGCGTCATCCCGACCGCGACGACGACCCCTCTGACCGCCGGCATCATCGCGCTCGAGGGTGAGTCGCACGCCCAGGGCCTGCGCGGGCGCGTGAGCGCGGTGACGAGCACGTCGCTCACCATCAGCAACGACGGTCAGTCCACGAGCTTCACCCTCGACGCCAACACCGCCTTCGTGAAGAACGGCCTGGCGAT
>JAJXXB010000015.1 GCA_021781315.1 Actinomycetes bacterium
GCCCATGATGATGCCCAACGCCGCCACCGCGGCGGTGTCGATGCGCTTTGGCCTGGGCGGACCCGCCGAAACGGTCACCACCGCGTGCGCGGCCGGCACACACGCCATCGGCAACGCCGCGCGGCTCATCGCCTCGGGTCGCTCGCGTATCGCCATTGCCGGCGGCGCCGAGGCGGTCATCGTCGAGATTGCCGAGGCCGGATTTCGCAACATGACCGCGCTATCGAACACGGACTTCTCACGCCCCTTTGACGTGAACCGCGACGGCTTCGTCATGGGCGAGGGAGCCGGAATTTTGGTGCTCGAAGACTGGGACTTCGCCCACGAGCGTGGTGCCACAATTCTCGCCGAGGTGATAGGCGCGGCCTCCACCGCCGACGCACACCACATCACCGCACCCGACCCCAGCGGCGCGGGCGCGATTCGCTGCATGGAGTTAGCCCTGGCCGACGCCAACATCACCGCCGCCGACGTGTCGCACATCAACGCCCACGGCACCTCGACACCGCTGAACGACCTCGCCGAGTCCGTGGCGGTGCGCCACGTCTTTGGCGAGAGTGCGCCCCCGGTGACCTCGATCAAGGGCCACCTCGGCCACTCCCTCGCCGCGGCCGGTGCCCTGGAGGGTGTGGCGTCGGTGCTGACGCTCGACAAGCAGCTCATTCCGCCCACCGCGGGCACCACCGACGTCGACCCCGCAATCGGCCTCGACGTCGTCATCGGCGCGGCGCGGGCCGCGTCGGTTGAGGTCATCCTGTCGAACTCCTTTGGCTTTGGCGGGCACAACGGCTCGGTCGTCTTTCGCCGCTACCAGAGCTAGGGCGACGGGGCCCCGCGAGCGAGCGGGACTAGAACCACTCCTCGAATCGCCGAACGACGTGGCTGTTCTCGTAGGCCCAGCGTGCGTTGGCGATGAAGGCACCCAGTCGGGCCGGGTCCTTGACGCCGGGCGAGACCTCGACGCCACTGCGCACGTCAACGCCCCAAATCGGGTAGTTCTGCACCACGTCGACGACGTTGTGCTCGTTGAGCCCACCCGAGGCGATGACCGGCACCCGCAGTCGCTCGTCAGCGAAGACGCCGAGGCTATCGACCAGCGAGTCATGATCATCCGACTCGGGCACGACGACGTAGTCCACTCCCGCGGGAGCCTGCGCGAGCGCGGTGCTCGCCACGCTGCGTAGCACGGTGTTCACCCGTTCGGCGACGTAACTCAACTCGTCGCCCGAGAACACCCCATCGATCTGCACTGCCGAGAGACCGATCCGGTTCGCGATCTCCACGACTCGCTGAGGTAACTCCCCGCGAAAGACGCCAATCGAGAGGGCGCCCTGAGGCAGGCGCCGCAAGATGTCGTGCACGTCATCGGGACTCACGCGTCGCGGTGTTGGTCCGAACTCAAAGCCCACCGCGCTCGCGCCCAGCCCGATGGAAAAGAGGGCGTCCTCCTCGGTGGTGATCCCCGAGATCTTGATGAAGAGTCCCTCGACGATGAAGCGCATCTACCCTCCCGGGCCCACGCTAGATGACGGAAACTCTACGACGAGGTCTCCACCTCAAAGCCGAGACTCGCCGTTTCGCTCAGCAGGCTGCGGTGCGCGAAACCCAGGGCCCACACCCCGCCCGCGCGAGCAACAGCCAGGGTCACGCCGGCGGGTCCCTCGGGCCCGCGCGAGCGAAGACCCGCGTCGATCGCGTCCAGGTCATCGCCGCGCGCGCGCACGAGGCGCCACGGAACGTTGCTTGCGCGCGCGTCGAGACGAGCGACCAGCTCTTGACCGGTGTAGCAGCCCTTGGTGAAGGACACGCACGTGGCGACCACGTTCGCGCCGAAGCTCTGCGGAGCGACGTGGGCCGCGAACTCGCTCTCGCCGGGCCACAGCGCGTCCACCTGTTCACCGAGGTTTCCGAGCGGCGTCTCGCCGACGCCGTCCAGAGCGATCTCGCACGCGGCACGCAGGCGAAAGCGCGCGAGACGGGCGACGACGCGACTGGCCAGTGCCTCGGGCACGTCCAGGGTGATCACGTTCTCGACTCGACGCACCCACGCGCTCGAGAGTGCGACGCCGTCGGGTTCGAGCACGAGGGACCACACACCCTCACCCGACGCCCGAGCCACGTCTTGGGTCAGCTGTCCCTGGAGGAAGTCAAAGGCCCCCTCACCCTCGACGCGCACGCGCGACCAGGCGAGCGGCGTGTGTTCGTCACGAATCTCGATCTTCATCTCACCAGTACAGTAGGCGTCTAGTCACACGACCAAGCGAGGACCGATGAGTAGGGCGCAGATGGAACTCGCGACGATCACCTCGACGATGGGCGACCTCGCCACTCGCCTGACGGCCCTCGTCGAGGCCGAGGGCGCGGGACTGCCCACCGACGTCTACAGCGAGCTCGTGGGTGCCGAGCGCACCATCGGCGCGTTGCTGCGCCGCCTCAACCGCTTGGCGAATCGATCCCTCTAAGCCCCGATAGCCTCGCTAGATGCCCGGCACGTGGGAGGTAACGACGAGCCTGACCAGCCACCAGCGCCTCGACGTGCTGACCTGGATCAACTACCTCGAAGCCCACCTAGGTCGCGAGGCCATCGACGAGGCGCGCCGACGCGCCGTGGTGCACGCCACGCCCGCCCAGCACTGGCTGCGCTACGCCGACGCCCACCTCGCCGGCTACGCGATGGTGAGCGGAGAGCTTGACCCCTCGCTCGAAATGGCCGGTGGCGGCTTCGACGATGACCTCCTGACACGGGTACTCGAGATACATCCCCAGATCGACTGGTGGACGCGCGGACCCCAGGCTCGAGACTCCGGGGTGGATCTGCGCACCCTGCAGTTCCTGCGCGTCGATCTGCCCGTCGATCTCGAGCCGATACCCGCGGGCGCGCTGCTGCGGATCTTTGACCCGGCGCGCGACGAGGTCGCCTGGCTCGAACAGAACAACGCGGCCTTCGCCTCCCACCCCGAACAGGGGGCGTGGCGTCGCGGCGACCTCGACGCGCGCACGCGAGAGCCCTGGTTCGATCCCTCGGGATTCCTCGTCCTGGAGATCGACGGCGTTCTCGTCGCGTCGTGCTGGACGAAAGTGCACGAACTCTACGAGGAACGTTTCGGTGAGATCTACGTCGTCTCGGTGCACCCGCAGTACCAGGGTCGGCGCCTCGGGCGCGTGATGGTCACCCAGGGGCTCGAGACGCTGCGTCGACGGGGTGTCGCCAGCGCGGGACTCTTCGTCGACGACTCCAACCTCAGCGCTCGCGCCCTCTACGACTCACTCGGCTTTCGCCTCGTGCGAGAAGATCACCTCACGCGCTTCACACGCGAGGTTCGAGGGTCGTCGGCCTAGCTACCCACGGCGCGACCAACGAAGAAGGTCACCGCCGCCGCGGCCGCGGCGATCCAGGTTTGGCGCAGGGCCCAGCGCACCACGCCGCGATGGGTGAACCAGCCAATGCCACCACCGATGCCCAGGCTCGCCACGCCCGCGAAAGCGATGGACCAGGGCACGTCATTGCCCGACTGGCTCCAGAGCCAGGGCAAGAGGGGCACGAGCGCGCCGACGGCGAAGGAGAGGAAGGACGATACCGCCGCCGCGAGGGGCGAGCCCGTAGCCGACGGGTCCACACCGAGCTCTTCGCGCGCGTGGGTGCGAAGCGCGAGGTCGGGATCGCGCATGAGATCGGTGGAGAGTCGCTCGGCCAGATCGCGATCAATACCGCGCGACATGAAGAGCTCGCGCAGCTCGATCTGTTCGGCCTCGGGACTCGCGGCGATGGAGCGCCGCTCGACGTCAATTTCGAATTCGAGCAGTTCCTTTTGCGCACGCATCGAGAGGTACTCACCCGTCGCCATCGAGAATCCCCCAGCCACCAGGCCCGCGAGACCCGCCAGGCGCACGACGCTGTGACCAGGATTCGCGCCCGCGAAGCCCAAAATGAGAGAGATATTGGTCACCAGTCCATCGCTGATGCCAAAGATTGCCGCGCGCACCCAGCCCCCGGCAATCTGGCGGTGGTGCTCGTCGTGGACGGCGGTGATCATGGGCCAAGTGTAGGTCTCGGGTCCTCGGCGACGTGCCGGTAACATTGACGCGGAGGTTTGTATGACCACGCACGTCACCGGAATCGACGAGTTGAAGACTCTCGTCGGCACCCACCTCGGCTACTCGGACTACCACCTCGTCACCCAAGAGGCCGTCAACCTCTTCGCCGACGCCACGGGTGATCACCAGTGGATCCACGTCGATCCCGAGCGCGCCGCGTCGGGCCCCTTCGGACACACGATTGCCCACGGCTACTTCACGCTGTCGCTCATCCCGGTCCTGCTCGGCGGCGTCGTCAAGGTGGACGGCGTGGCGATGGGGATCAACTACGGCACCAACAAGGTGCGCTTCCCCAGCCCCGTGCCCGTGGGTAGCGAGGTGCGCGCCGGCGCGACGTTGGCCGCGGTCGAGTCCTTCGACGGCGGCGCCCAGGTCGCCATGGACGTGACCGTCGAGGTGCGCGGCGCGGCCAAGCCGTCGTGCGTCGCCCAGGTCGTCTACCGGTACTACCTCTAGTCAATGGACGCTACCCAACTGCCCCAGGGCGAAGAGAAGACGCGTCAGGTGCGCGCCATGTTCGACGCAATCGCCCCGCGTTACGAGTTGGTCAATCGGCTCATGACCTTTGGTCTGGACGCACGCTGGCGTCGGCGCGCGGTTCGCGACCTGCGCCTCGCCTCCCACAGCGCGGTCCTCGACCTCGCGGCGGGCACGGGCGACTTCACTCGCGAGCTCACTCGTCAAGGTCAACGCCCGGTTGCGGTGGATCTCAGTTACGGGATGCTCGAGGCCGGCCGGGACATGCCCACGCGCATCCAAGCTGACGCCACGACGCTCCCCTTTCGCGACGGGGCCTTTGACGGTGTGACGTGCGGGTACGCGCTGCGCAACTTTACGGACTTAGCGGCCGCCTTCGAGGAGATGGCCCGCGTCACGCGACCCGGCGGGCGCATCTCACTGCTCGAAGTCGCCGAGCCGCGCTCGGGACTCTGGCGCGCGGGCTTTCGCCTGTGGTTTCGCCGCGTGGTTCCCCTGATCGGATCGCTACTCTCGGATCGCACCGCGTACCACTACCTCCCCGCGTCCACGGCCTACCTGCCAGAGGCCCCCGAAATAGCGAGCATGCTCTCGCGCGCGGGCTTTCGCGCCGTGAATCACCGACGCGTGATGGGAGGGCTCAGCCAGCAGTTCCTCGCAACGAGGTCCTCGTGAGATTCGTGCGCGCGCGGGTGGAGTCACTCAACATTGACGCCGTGCGCACGCTGGCCTCTCGAGACGGCTGGCTGATCGAAACGCCCCAGATACTCAGAGCCGGACTGGGCGGGTCCGCCTTTCAACTCGAGCTGCCCCACGGGCTCGACGCACCCGAGGGCGCTTTCGCGAGCCTCGCCCCGCTAGAAGTCGTGGGCGACGACGGACCGCCGGGAAGCGGTGTCGTCGCCTTTGGCTCCCTGCCCTTTGAACGCGGCGACGCGTCACGTCTCGACGTCGCGCGCTACCTCTTTACCGTGACGAACGACGCCACGTGGGTCTGCGCCCTCGAGGGTGACCAGGGGTGGCGCGCGCTTCTCGCTGACGTAGAGGCGCCGCGCCAAGAAACCCTGTTTCCTCGCTCGCTCACCTACCAGCCCACCGCCGAGGAGTACGCCCACACGGTGGCGCGCGCCG
>JAJXXB010000041.1 GCA_021781315.1 Actinomycetes bacterium
ATGCACCGATCGACCAAGGCGGGACCAACGTCTCGGGTGGCCAGCGCCAGCGCTTGGCGATCGCGCGCGCCCTCGTCAAGAATCCCCGTCTCTACCTCTTCGACGACTGCTTCTCGGCCCTCGACGCCGGCACCGACGCGCGCCTGCGCTTCGCCCTGCGCGAGGCGACGCGCGACGCCGTCGTCGTGATCGTCGCCCAGCGGGTCTCGACGATCATGCACGCTGATCGCATCATCGTCCTCGACGACGGCCACGTGGTCGGCTCGGGCACGCACGCGGAGCTTCTCAACACCTGTGAGCCGTACCGCGAGATCGTGGTGTCCCAACTCGGGGAGGACGCCGCGTGAGCATGGGTCCCGGGGGAGGGTTTCGCGCCGCGGTGGGCGTCGGCCCCGCGCCGATCGCCCACAGCCGCAACGCCCGCGCGACCCTGAGGCGACTGGTGGGCCGGCACCATCCCGAGCGCTTCAAGCTGCTGAGCGCCATCGGGCTGGGCATCACGTCGGTCGCCTTCATGGTGAGCGGACCCTGGATCCTCGGACGCGCGATGAACCTCCTCTTCGATGGCCTGGTCAGCCAGCGGCTGCCCCTCGGCACCACCAAGGCCGAGGCGATCGCCCTCTTGCGCGCCCACGGACAGGACCAGGTCGCCCGCATGATCGCCTCGATGGACGTCACGCCCGGGGTGGGGGTGAACATGACCGGTCTGGGTCGCGTGCTCGGCGTCGCCGCGCTCGTCTACGTCCTCGGTTCGCTCTTCACCTACGCCCAGGGATTCGTCATGGCCGGTGTCGCCCAGCGCTCGATGTTCGCCCTGCGCCGCGACGTCGAAGACAAGCTCTCCCGCTTGCCGCTGCGTTACTTCGACAGCCACTCCCACGGCGACATCCTCAGCCGGGTGACCAACGACATCGACAACCTGACGACGACGCTCCAGCAGGGACTCAGCCAGCTCCTCACGTCGGTGCTGACCATCGTGGGCGTGCTGGGGATGATGTTCTGGATCTCGCCCCTCTTGGCCGCGATCTCACTGGTGACCATCCCTCTCGCGATCGGCGGGACGCTCTTGATCGCGCGTCGTAGTCAGGTCCACTTCACGAACCAGTGGCGCCGCACCGGTACGCTCAACGGACTCGTCGAGGAGACCGACACCGGCCACGCGCTCGTGCAGGTCTTCGGACGGCGAGCCGCGGTCATCGACGAGTTCTCCCGCCAGAATCGCGACCTCTTCGACGCGAGCTTTCGGGCCCAGTTCCTCTCGGGCATCATCCAGCCGACCATGCAGTTCATCACCAACATCAACTACGTCGCCATCGCGGTGGTGGGGGGCTACCGGGTGGCCTCGGGGCTGCTGTCGCTCGGAGCCGTGACCGCCTTCATCCAGTACTCGCGCCAGTTCACGATGCCGATCACCCAGATCGCGAGCCAGATGAACCTGCTCCAATCCGGCGTGGCCTCGGCTGAGAGGGTCTTCGAGTTTCTCGACGAGACGGATGAGGCCCCCGACGTGGTCCCGGTCACCGCGGTGCCTGCGGCCGCGTCGCGCGGCGCGATCCGCCTCGAGAGCGTGTCGTTCCGCTACGAGGCCGACAAGCCCCTCATCGAGGACTTCTCGCTCGACGTCGCCCCGGGCGCGACGATCGCCATCGTGGGACCGACCGGCGCCGGCAAGACCACGATCGTGAATCTGCTCGTGCGCTTTTACGAGATCGACCGGGGTCGCATAGTCCTCGACGGGGTCGACTACCGCGACCTGACCCGCGAGGAGGTCCGCCGCAGCTTCGCGATGGTCCTTCAGGACACGTGGCTCTTTGCGGGGACGGTGCGCGACAACATCGGCTACGGGCGCCCCGGGGCGACGAGCGAGGAGATCGTCGCCGCGGCGCGCGCGGCCTACGTGGACAATTTCATTCGCACCATGCCCGACGGCTACGACACGATCCTCGACCAGGACGCCTCGAACGTGTCGGCCGGGCAGCGCCAGTTGCTGACCATCGCGCGCGCGTTCGTCGCCGATCCGGACATCTTGATCCTCGACGAGGCGACGAGCAACGTCGACACCCGCACCGAGGTACTGATCCAGCACGCGATGGCCGCGCTGCGGGCTGGTCGCACGAGCTTCGTGATCGCACACCGGCTCTCGACGATCCGCGACGCCGACACCATCGTCGTCATGACCGCGGGGCGCATCGTCGAACAGGGCAGCCACGAGGAACTCCTCGCGCGTCGTGGCGTCTACTTCGACCTGTACCACAGCCAGTTCTCGGGGGCCGAGGAGCTCGGTTAGCGTATCGCGCCGATAGACGACGTCGATTGGACATTTTCGCCGGGCGGTCCTACGGTCGAAGTGGAAGCAGAGCCACCGCCTCAGGGTGGGGCGGTGACCACTCCCGAGGTGGAGGTTGGTATGTCTGAGACCAAGATGCTGAAGAAGCACTTCGACGAGCCGGGTGGTCTGTCTCTCTTTCCATGGACGTCGCGCCAATGGTTCGACGACTTCATGAAGGAAGGGTTCTGGCGCCCGATGTTCGCGATCGAGGAGTTCCGCGAGGGCGACGACATGGTCGTGCGCGCCGAGTTGCCGGGGGTCGACCCCGACAAGGACATCGAGCTCGAGATCGCCGAGGGGATGCTGGTCATCTCGGCCGAGAAGTCCGAGTCCCACGAGCACGACAGCGACCGGGTGCACCGCAGCGAGTTCCGCTACGGTTCACTGACGCGCAGCGTGCCGCTGCCCAAGGGCGTGCGTGACAAGGACGTGTCGGCCACCTACAAGGACGGCGTGCTCGAGGTTCGCGTCCACGTTCCCGAGATGTCGGCGAGTGAGATGAGCCACAAGATCTCGGTCAAGCGCGGCTAAGTCCACGGTTCGAGTGGTCGCCGGTCGGTTGGTCGGCGGCCACTTGTCATCTCCGGTCGCCGCGAAGAGACCTTCGTCCCTGGCCGCGGTGCGCACACCACCCTAAGGTCGGGATCATGGCCCCTTCTGTGGTGTCGGCCCTGTCGTGGGCGCGTCAGCGACTCACGGTGCTCGTCTTGGCGGTGGCGCTCGCGGGCCTCGGCCTGGGCGGCGCCCTGCACGCGGCGTCGGTCGGTGGCGCGGGCAATGCGACGTGGGTCGTCGTCGCGGGCGTTGGCGTGGCGCTGTCGCTCTACTCGATGATCGAGAGCCTGCGACACGGGCGCCTCGGCGTCGACGTGATCGCGCTGCTGGCGCTGGTGGGCGCCGTTGCGGTGCGCGAGTACCTGGCGGCGGGGATTATCAGCGTGATGGTGGCGACGGGTCAGTCGCTCGAGGACTGGGCGGCGGGACGAGCCCGACGCGAACTCGAGGCGCTGCTCAAGCGCGCTCCCAAGACCGCGCACTGCTATCGCGACGGTGCCCTCGTCACCGTCGCCCTCGACGAGGTTGTCCCCGGCGACCGGCTGATGGTGGGCGCGGGGGAGTTGGTGCCCGTTGACGGCACACTGACCAGCGACGTCGCCGCCCTGGACGAGTCCGCGCTGACCGGCGAACCGCTGCCCGTCGAACGCGAGCGCGGTGAGTGGATCCGCAGCGGCATCGTCAACGCGGGCGCGCCGATTGAGATGCGCGCCACCGCCACGGCCGCCGACAGCACCTTCTCGGGCATCGTGCGCCTGGTGGCCGAGGCCGAGTCATCCCAGGCGCCGTCGGTTCGCCTGGCCGACCGCTACGCCTTGATCTTTCTCGTCGTCACTCTGGCCACCGCCGCCTTCGCCTGGGCCGTCGGTGGGGCGACGCGCGCCGTCGCCGTCCTTGTGGTGGCGACGCCCTGCCCCTTGATCCTCGCGGCTCCGGTCGCCTTTGTCTCGGGCCTCTCGCGCGCCGCTCACCGCAACGTCATCATCAAGGGTGGAGCCGTGTTGGAGCGTCTCGCCAAGTGCACGACGCTCTTGATCGACAAGACCGGCACGATCACGATGGGACATCCGGCTCTGCGCGACGTCGTCTGCGCCGGAGAGCTGTCGGCCGACGACCTGCTCTCGCTCGCGGCGTCGCTCGATCAGATGTCGCCGCACGTGATCGCGGCCGCCGTCGTGCGTGCCGCTCTGGATCGGGGCCTGACTCTCACCCTGCCCGACGAGGTCGACGAGGTCGCCGGCCGCGGCATCCGCGGCGTGGTGGGCGGGCGCACCGTGCTGATGGGTAACGCCGGCTGGTCCGGGCTGGTGGGCACGCCGACCTGGGCGAAGTCAGCTCGACGTCGCGCGCGGCTCGAGGGTTCATTGACAGTCTTCATCGCCGTCGACGGCGTGCCCAGTGGAGTGCTCGTCTTCGATGATCCCCTGCGGCCCGACGCGGCACGCACGCTGCGATCGCTCCGGCGCGACGGCATTCAGCGTGTCGTGCTCGTGACCGGGGACCGCGTCGACGTCGCCGAGACCATCGGAGCGGTCGTCGGGGTGGACGAGGTCTTGGCCGAGCGCTCTCCGCGCGAGAAGCTCGACGTCGTCCAGCTCGAGAGCCGCCTGGCCCCGACAATCATGGTGGGTGACGGCATCAACGATGCGCCCGCTCTGGCGCTCGCCGACGTCGGCGTGGCCATGGGCGCCCGCGGGGCGACGGCCGCGTCAGAGGCGGCCGACGTCGTCATCACGGTCGACCGATTCGACCGTCTCCACGAGGCCCTAGAGGTCTCCCGGCGCACGCGGCGCATCGCGATCGAGAGCATGGTCACGGGCATGGCGCTCTCGCTCGTGGCGATGGGTGTGGCGGCGGCCGGCTACCTGCCGGCGGTGTCGGGGGCGCTCTTGCAGGAGGTCATCGACGCCGCGGTCATCTTCAACTCGCTGCGTGCGTTGCGCGCGAGCGGACGCGAGCGCCGCCTCACGGAAGAGGACTCGGCCCTCACGCGGCGATTCCGCGACGAGCATCGCATGGTCACCGGCGTCATCGCCCAGGTCGAAGAGGTGGCCAACTCACTGGACTCGCTCGAACGCGAGGCCGTGATGGGCGTGGTACGCGCGACGCATCGACAGCTGGTCGACCAGGTGCTGCCCCACGAGGAGGCCGAGGAGATGGTCCTCTATCCGGCGCTGGGTCGCTTCTTCGGTGGCAGCGACCCGATGGGCACGATGAGCCGCGCGCACATCGAGATCGCGCACCGGGTACGCCGCCTGGGACACCTGATCGATGACATCGGCGACGACGTTCCCGACGACACGGACCTGACCGAACTGCGCAGCGTCCTCTACGGGCTGCACGCGATCTTGAAGCTGCACACGGCCCAGGAGGAGGAGCACTACCTCTCGCTCGCCGAGGACGAGTCGGCCGCGACCACCACGATGGCGCTCTCGCGCTGACCGGTTGGTCCCGCCGCGGCGTGATGTTGGGCGCAACTTGATCGAATCGTGAGTCGACATTGCGATTGAGTCACCAAAGTAGACACCTGTGGAGCAATTTCGAGGGCGCACGCCAGGTGAGGTGAGTGGCGCGACGCGTCGCGAGTGGCCGCGCGCGTGACGACGTCCCCGTCCCTGCGGGGCCGCTACGTCCTGTCATCGGTCGATCCGGCGAACGTCGACGACGAGTTCCTCCTTCCCCCCGCGAGCGCGGCGCCTCCGAGCGGCGCGTCGTCGCCCTCGGGCATGCATCGCAGTTACGTCG
>JAJXXB010000236.1 GCA_021781315.1 Actinomycetes bacterium
GTTCCCGTCGCCCGTACTGGCTTTTGGCTCTCGTTCTTCCGTTTTCAAGGAGCGACAACACACACGACCGGAGTCGGAGGTGTGAAGTTACACCACCGCGAGATCTCTCTCGCGGCCCCACCAGGTCTCCCCGGTGTGGGATGCCTACCTTATCAGCGCACGACAACCCGGTGCAAATTCGCCGGTGCCGTGTTGATGGCAGGAAGACCACTATAGCAGCGCCGATCTCGGCCGGTGACCGTTTCGCGACATCTTGTAGAACTTTTAGGTAGCCGTTCACGCCTCGCCGTCAGCGGCGTCGACGAACGCGCACAACGTCCCGATCAGGCGCATCTCGTCGATCGTGCGGGCCCGGGCGTTGAGCAGTTCGTCGGTGCAGACGAGGTACGCCAGGCACCGCGCGCGACTGACGGCCACGTTCAACCGGTTACGCGAGAAGAGGAATTCCGGTCCGCGCGGCATGTCCTCGTGCGAGGACGTGGTCATGGTGAAGAACACCACCGCGGCCTCGCGGCCCTGGAACTTGTCCACGGTTCCCACCTGGACCGCGCCCAGGCCCGCTGCGTCCATCGCCCGGCGCAGCAGGCGCACCTGGTCGTTGTAGGGCGCGACCACCATGAAGTCCGCTCCCGTCAACGGACGGGTCTCGCCGCGCTGGTTCACCCAGGGGCTGTTCAGTAGTTCACGGATCTGGGTGACCACGATGTCGGCTTCCTCGGCCGATTCCGTGGCCCGCCCGGCGTGCGTGGCGCGCAGCCAGCGCAGTCCGGTGCCGGCCACCGTCGTCTGCTGGGCGCAGCTCGCGTGGCTGGTGAGACGGCCCTCGTAGATCTGTTCGGAGATGAAGCGACAGACGTCGGGATGCATGCGGCGCGACTCGCTGAGAAACACCCCTTGGTCCGCGGGGATCGTCGGGTGCTCGCCGAGGACGTGCTCGAGCACGCTCGCCCCCGAGCCGCCCGGGTGCTCGGCCTGGGCGACCTGGGCGAGCTGGAGGGGATCGCCGAGCAGCACGAGGTTGCGCGCACCGTTGGCCGCGGCGATCGCGTCGGCGAGGGCCAGCTGGCCGGCCTCGTCGATCAGGAGCACGTCCACGGGATAGGGCCGTACGCCCGGCCGCGACCACAGCCACGTTGTGCCGGCGACGAGGTTGTAGTCCGTGCCCTCGGCGTCGGATGGCTTGGACGTGTAGCGCACTCCCTCGAGGGCGATCGCCGGGCGCGCCGACGAGACCCGCAAACCGCTCAGGAGTTCGAGGCGCCCCCTCTCCGCGAGGACCTCGTGCGCGGCGCCCAACAGGTTGTCGATCGCCGCGTGGCTCATGGCGGTGATCCCCACCCGCTGACCCTGCTCGAGCAGGTGGGCGATGATGTGCGCGCCGCTGTAGGTCTTGCCCGTGCCCGGCGGACCCTGGATGGCGGCCACGCTCTCGTCGAGTCCCCCCACCCAGGCGAGGGTGTCCTCCAGCGAGTCGCTGAACTCGCTCACCGGCGCCACGTCGGGCCGCAAGCGCGGACGCGCTCGCTTGAGCAGTTCGAGTGACACCCGGCTCGGCGGGTCGTCGTCGCGCGGCGTCACGATCTGCTCGGCCAGGTGCACCAGCACCCCCGGCTTGTGGCCGGGACTGACGTAGTCGTCGATGGTGATGACCGACGGCACTCCCCCGGTCTCGGCGTGCCGCTCGCGCCAGGTCATCGTGAGCTCGCGCTTCTCGTGGTCGAGCGCGCTGAGATAGCCAAAGCCGCGCTCCACACCCACGCCGGTGAAGAGGAAACTCTCCCGCGCCTGGAACTTCTGATCGACGAGCTGCTCGGGCCAGGTGAAGTGGGCGTAGGTCGTCGTCGTCGTTCCGCGCACGCCCTCCGAGAAGCCCGTGAAACGAAGGTTGGCGATGTAGTCGCGGTCCCCGTACAGGGTGGCGAAGTCGGACTGGGCGCGCACGAACTTGGGCGTCGTATTGGCGATCCGCTCGCGGCGCCAGTAGTTCAGAAGGTCACCCAGAAGGTGTTCGGGACTGTCATCGCCGTGGAGGTGGAGCGCTTCGACCAGTTGGTCGGTGTCGAGTTCGGGTTCGGGAACCTCGAGCTGAGCCTCGCGCCAAGCCAGGTCCGTCGGACGCAGGGCCACCAACCACTCGTGCAGTGCACGCGTGGCGGCCACGTCCTGCTCGTTGTAGCTCGCGATGCTCTCGAGAATCGACGGGTCGGCGCTGTGCATGTAGTGCTCGTACTCGACCACGGCGCCGGCGCCTTGCTCGATGTCGCCGCTGCGCACGAATCCCGCGAGCTTCTCGACGGACTTGAGACCGTAGGACTCGGCGCCGACGCGCAACGCGTTGCGCACCACGGCGTAGAGGTCGACGAACAACCCGGTGTCGACGAGGTGGCGAAAGAGCGACTCACTCGCTGTTCCCCTCGTCAGGCGCTCCATCGCGGAACGCTCGGTGTGGTTGTAGTGATACACGTGATAGCCCGGGTGCGCCTCGCGTCGCCGCGCGAAGAAGTTCGTCAGCTCGGCGATCATCGCGTCCTGCTCGTCCAAGTCGTGCGCCCAGCGCCCGTCGTAGGTCCATTCGCCACCTTGCTGGTAGAACAGTCCCGCGAGGAAGAAGAGGTCGTGGTCGGCGCGCCAGAAGGGGTGGCCCTCGAAGTCGAAGTACACGTCGCCGTCGTCGGCCGCCGGCATCAGCTCGAATCCGTGGCCGTAGACCGGATCGTTGGTCGCCCCGACGATCTCGAAGGCGGGGGCGGCCTCGTGGTCGACGCGCGTCACGACTTGGAGGTGCGCCTGGCGCTGGAGGCGGTGGAAGTTCTCCTCGTGAATCGCCGCGACGGGCTCGTCGTGCCTCGCGAGGTCGGCGATCGTCGTCACACCGCCCTCTTCGAGGGCGAGGCGTTCGCTCGCGCGGATGTTCGCGACGTAGACCAAAGAATCCTCGGCGCGCCACTGGGCGTCGCACCGTGGAGCGAACTCGCAGATCTCGCAGTGCGAGCAGGGCTCGGGTGAGGTGTCCAACGTGGCATCACGCGCGAGCAGGTCGCGCAGCTGACGCTGGAGGCGTCGCCAGTAGGGGCGGAACTGCTCGACCGCGAGTGTCTCGACCGCCCCCGAGCCCAGCCACAGGTGCATGTTGCGCGGACGTCGTCCGGTCGCCGCCTCCAGGGCGTCGACGTAGAAGCACAGCTGCAGCACGTGGCCCGGTTTGCCCTCGAGTCGCGTCAGCTTCGCGTCGACGGGCTCGTACGTGGGTCCGTCCTCGTGGTCCACGCGCCACACGAAGTCCGCGATTCCGCGGATGCCATCGTGGATGAAGGGCATCTGGTACAGGACGTCGTGTCCAGCGTCAAGGGCCCCGGCGACGCGAGTGACCCAGGCGTCAAAGGCCTCGCCCGGGTTGCGCCCCGGCACGTGGTAGACCTCGCGACCCTGGTTGTCCAGGTCGGCCAGGCAGTTGCGCTCGTGCTCGGTGCCCTTGTCGATCAGGACGTCGGCCAGCGTGCCGCGACCAAGTGGTTCGAGGGTGAGCTGGCCCGCGTCCACCTGGTTGGCGAGTGAGAGCGAGTGGGCGCACTCGAGCCACGCGCTGATCTTCGACGGGGTGAGCAGTCGCTCGGCCACGGGACCTCCTGTTGTCCTGCCTAGTTTGGCCGAGGCCCGTGACGTGGGACTAGGAGGCCACCCGCACTTTCGCCGCGGCGATGCGCTCATCGAGGCGCCGGCGCTGTTCGGCCAGTGCGACGGGCCCGCTCGCTCCCGGAGAGCGCCGCGCCGCCAGCGCGTGCCCGGGGACGAACAGATCCGCGAAGCCGGCGAGGTCGTCGCTCTCGGCGACCACCGTGGCCAGGCTCACCCGACGACGCACCGCCTCGCCCACGGCGCGACCCACCCGTTCGTGGGCACTGCGAAAGGGAGTCCCCTTCTCGACGAGGCGTTCGGCGATGTCGATGGCCACCAGGAGGTCATCGTCAGCCGCCGCGGCGGCCACGTCGTCGTGGAAGGTCATCGAGCGGTACGCGCCCGCGAGCGCGACGAGCACGCGATCGACCTGGGCCAGTGAGTCAAAGAGCGGCTCCTTGTCCTCTTGGAGGTCGCGGTTGTAGGTGAGTGGCAGCCCCTTGAGCATCACGAGGAGCCCCGTGAGGTTGCCCACGAGCCGCCCCGCCTTGCCCCGGGCGAGTTCGGCCACGTCACTGTTCTTCTTCTGGGGCAGCATCGACGAACCGGTCGTGAAATCGTCGCCCAGCGACGCGAAGTTGAACTCGGCGCTCGTCCACAGCACCAGTTCCTCGCCCATGCGCGACAGGTGCACGCCGATCAGGGCGACGTCAAAGAGCGTCTCGGCCACGAAGTCCCGATCGCTCACCGCGTCCATCGAGTTCGCGAACGCTTCGCCAAATCCCAGCAGCGCCGCGGTCACGGCGGGATCGATGGCCAGCGAGGTTCCCGCGATCGCCCCGGCGCCGAGGGGTGACACGTTCATCCGCTCGCGGTTGTCGAGCAGGCGGTCCACGTCGCGCAAGAGCGACCACGCGTGGGCGTAGAGGTGGTGGGCGAGCAGCACGGGCTGGGCGCGCTGGAGGTGCGTGTAGCCCGGCAGGTAGGCGCCGTCGTGGCGCGCGGCGACTTCCACCAGGGTGTCGACGAGTTCGAGCACGCGCGCGGCCAGCGCTCCCAGGGCGTCGCGGGTGAACAGGCGCAGCGTCGTCGCCACCTGGTCGTTGCGGCTGCGCGACGTGTGGATCTTGGCGCCCACGGGTCCTGCGATCTCGGTGGCGCGCCGCTCGATCGCCATGTGGATGTCCTCGTCGCCGGGCTGGCGAACGAACGTTCCCTCGTCGAACTCGCGGCGCACCGCCTCGAGCGTCTCGATCAAGATGGCGGCCTCCTCGTCACTGAGCAGACCCGCGACGCGCAGGCCCTCGACGTGGGCCTGGGATCCCTGGATGTCGTGGGCGTAGAGGGCCCGGTCGAAGGAAAAGCTCTCCGACAGGTCCCACAGCGCGTGCGCCATGGGCGTGTCGAAACGCCCGCCCCAGAGCGTCATGGAGCTGGCGTGGCGTTCTTCGCGCCCTGGCGCGCCGCCCAGGTCTTGACGCCGAGGCCGTAGATCTTCACGAAGCCCTCGGAGTCCGCGTGGTTGAAGCTGTCCTCGGCGTCGTAAGTGGCCAGGTCGTGGTCGTAGAGCGCCTGGGGCGAGCGCCGTCCCACGACCCGCGCGAGGCCCGGCGCCTCGAAGCGCATGCGCACGTCGCCGGTCACGTGGCGCTGGGTCTCGGCGAAGAAGGCGTCGAGGGCCTCCTTGAGCGGCGAGAACCACATGCCGTCATAGACCAGCTCGGACCAGCGAATCTGCAGGCGCGCCTTCTCGTGGTGGACCTCACGCTCGAGGACCAGGTCCTCTAAGTCGGCGTGGGCGGTGATCAGCGCCAGCGCGGCGGGGCACTCGTAGACCTCGCGGCTCTTGATGCCGACGCGACGATTCTCGACCATGTCGAGACGGCCGTAGCCGGTGGGTCCCACTCGGTCCGTCAAGTCCTTGATCAATCCGGCGAGGGACATCTCGAGGCCGTCCAGGGCGACGGGCACGCCC
>JAJXXB010000284.1 GCA_021781315.1 Actinomycetes bacterium
ACGTCTTCGCGGGCTCTCCCTACGCCCAGGAGCGCATGGAGGCGGCCAAGCAGCGCATCGGGCCGGCCTTCGCCGCCCTCGTCGCGCGCGCCCAGGCCGACGGCTACCTGCGCGCCGACGTCACCGAGGTCGACATCCTGGCGATCGAGATGATGATCAGCTCTCTCGGCGGCGCGAAGGGCGACGACGAGTCGCTCTGGCGTCGCTACCTGGCAATCGCCCTCGACGGTCTGGTCGTTCGGCGCGAGTCATCGCGTGAGCTGCCGCCGAGCCCGCCGCTCGATGTCGTGATCGCGGCCCTGCACGCCTCGAAGGGCGTGCACCGTTCCCACGCCAAGCCCCACTAGGGCTTAGCGGCGCGAGTTCTCGCGCAAGAAGGCCGACACGTAGTCCAGGTGGGCGCTCATCGCCTCCTGGGCCGCGCGCCCGTCGCGGTTGCGCAGCGCCTCGGCGATGTCGGCGTGTTGGAGATAGGAGCGGTGACGGCGTTCCGGCGAGTCGCCGCGGCGCTTCATCGATCCCCACAGGTCGCCCAGGCGTGCCGCCTCGATCAGCGAGTACATGCGCAGGATCAACGGGTTGTGGGTCGCCTCCATCAGACTGCGGTGAAAGGCGAGGTCGCAGTTCTCGAAGTCGTCGTAGTCCGCGGCGCGCGCGCAGCCCTCGACGTGCTGCATCATGACGTCGAGGTCGGCCTCGGTCGCCTCGACGACGGCGACGTACATCGCCATCGGTTCGAAGGCCTGGCGCGCGGCCATCACGTCGGCCGGTCCGATGTCGTTGAGCATCGCGTGCGCGGTGAACTCGTCGCTGTCGAGGTCCACGAGCGCCGACAGCGGATCGCACTTGAGATAGGTGCCGCGTCCGACCTCGCGCGAGATGACCCCGTCGGTCTCGAGCAGGGACATGGCGTTTCGCACCGTGGCCCGGGTGATCTTGAGCTCGTCGGCGAGGGCCCGCTCGGTGGGCAGGCGCGACCCGGATCCCAGGTTCTGGCGCACGGCCTCGCGCAGGACGTTCTCGGCCACGTCGCGTATCCGATCGACCGACAGTGTTCGCACCGCACCCTCCCGCTTTGGGCCCAACCAGGCTGACCAATGGTACCAATTGGTGGACCAATAACGGTCACCCTGGAGCGTAGCGTCCCGCGGGGCGTCAAATACTCGGTGAATTACTGAGTATCGCTCAACCTTCTGGCCGTTCACGGTGAGTATCGTCGCCGCTTCCTCGACACTGTCTCACGCGATCGGTTCCCCTGAACCACTGACTCGACCCATCTCACCAATCAGCGGTGGGCTCGATCCTGAAAATTTCTCACTAATTACGGGGACTCCTTGACACCTGCCGCCGGTAGCGGTACAGTCACGCAACGGGTCGATAACCAATTCGGCCATTCGACGCCAATTCTGGAGGATACGCAGTGCGACTCGCAACGGTACGAACTTCACGCGGACTACGACTGCACGTGCGCGGCACTGACGGCTACGTCGACCTCGCCGACGCCTCCGGCAACGATGCCCTCGCCGACATCAACGCCTTCGCCGCGGGCGGAGCGGCCGCGATGGCCGCCGCGCGCGCGGCATCCACGCAGGTCGGCGTCGAGGTGGCGAAGTCCGACTTCGCGCCCGTGACCCCGAACCCGCCGCGCATCCTCTGTCTCGGCGTGAACTACGCCGAGCACGCGATCGAGGGCGGGCGCGCGGTGCCCAAGTGGCCCGAGTCCTTCGTGCGCGGCGCGGGCAGCGTGATCGGCGCCTACGACGACCTGGTCAAGCCGGCCCTCAGCGAGCGACTCGACTACGAGGCCGAGCTCGCGATCATCATCGGCAAGGGCGGGCGCTACATCAAGGCGGCCGACGCCTACGACGCGATCCTCGGCTACAGCGTGATGAACGACGGCTCGGCGCGCGAGTGGCAGCGCATCGCCACGCAGTGGACCCCGGGCAAGAACTTCGAGGGCACGATGCCCATCGGCCCGGAGATCGTCACGGTCGACGAGGTCGACGTGACCGACCTGCGCATCTCGAGCACGCTGAATGGCACGATCATGCAGGACTCGCGCACCTCGATGATGATCGTCGACGTCGCGCACGCTGTCGAGTACTTCTCGGGATTTACCACGTTGCGCCCGGGCGACGTCATCGCCTCGGGCACGCCCGGCGGAGTCGGATTCGCCCGCACGCCGCCGGTGTGGCTGACGCCGGGCGACACGATCGAGGTGACCGTCGAGGGGATCGGCACCATCTCGAACAAGGTCGTCGCCGAGGAGGGCGCGCCGGCCGACTGGCCGTGGCTGCCGCTCAAGGCCGACACCACCAGCTTCTAGATCTGCGTTATGCACTAGGTCTGCGACAAGCAGAAGTATCACTCAACAACAAGGGGGGGATGTATGAGGTACAGGACACTGGCGCGGGGTCACACCGCCGCGTCAACGAGGCTGCGCTTAGCGCTCGTGATGGCCGTCATGGCACTGATGGTCGCGACCATCGGCGTGCCCGGTCTGTCGTCACGCGCGGGGGCGTCGACCAAGTCGATCACGATCGCCGCGGTGGCGCCGTTCACCGGCGCGGACGCGGCACTCGGGCCGAAGTACGAGGCGGCGTGCTACGCGGCCGCGCAGGCCATCAATGGCGCCGGCGGCGTGCTGGGCAACCAGGTCAACTGCAAGACGGTCGACACCCGCGGTGACCCCGCGGACGCCGTGCCCGCGGTTCGCCAGATGTACGCGACGACCTCGAACCTGGCGTTGGTGATCGGCTGCACCTCGGACGAGGCGTCCACGGTGGTGCCGGTGTTCAACGCGCACAAGACCGTGTCGTTCTGCATGACCGGTGAGTCCGAGTTCGACCACATCCACTTCCCCTACTTCTTCCGTCTGGTTCCGCCGGACGCCGCGGACTCCGTGGCCATGGTCCAGATCGCCAAGAACAAGGGTTACAAGAACATCGCTCTGGCCTTCGGCAACGACGCGGGTTCTCAGACCTTCGTCGCTCCGGCGGAGGCCGCGATCCAGCGCGCGCACATGAACGTGGTCTCCAACCAGACCCTCGACATGACGGCGACAACGTTCGAGACCGAAGCCCAGGCGATCGTCTCGGCGCACCCGGACGTGATCCTGATGGAAGCACTTGGCGCGGCGGGCGTGGCTCTCCTCTCGGAGATCTACCAGCTCAATGGCAACAAGATGATCCCCGTGATCGGGACCTCGGGGATGATTGACCCGACGTTCTTCACGGGCGTCACCACGGGTCCGATCGGCGTGCAGAACTTCATCAGCAACTTCGACGCGGACAACCAGACGGTGGCCGTGGGTGGACCGGCGTACCCGCTCTACAAGAGGCTGGTCCTCGCTCAGTCGAACAAGGTCAAGGGAGTGAGCAACTTCCAGGGCCTGCTGACGGCGAATGGCACGGTGCACCTCTACGACGGGATCAACCTGGCGGCCCTCGCCATGGTGATGTCGCACTCGACGGTGGGCGCCAAGTACAAGGCGGACATCATCAAGATCGCCGAGGGCGTTCCCGGCGCGGTCAAGGTGTCCTCGTTCGCCCAGGGCGTCAAGGCCCTCAAGGCCGGCAAGAAGATCGTCTACCAGGGGGTTGGTGGTCACTACCAGTTCGACTCCTACCAGACGGCCTTCGGCCCCTTCGAGGACGACCAGTACAAGGCTGACGGCACGACCGTTGCGGTCGGCGCGTCGCTGGGATTCTGCAACCTGACCCTCTGCAAGGCCAAGTTGTAACGACGGCGCACGGTCACGGCCGCGGTCCTCAACCCGCGGCCGTGACCGGCCGTGCATCGCATGACCCGCGCGGCGACGTCCGCGCGGTGACCACCACAGGGATATTGGGAGGGGAAGTCCAGCCGTGAGTGTCTTTATGTCGTCCTTCGGGTTCGGCCTCATGACGGCAGCAGTTCTGGCGATCGCGACCGTGGGCTTCACGATGCAGTTCGCCGTGACCAACGTGTTGAACCTGGCCTACGGGTCGGTGATGATCAACAGCGCGTTCGTCGCGTACTACTTCAATCAGCACGGCGTGAACGCGTGGGTCACCCTGATCTTCGGGGTGATCCTCGGCGCGGTCGTCTCGTGGGCGCTCAACAAGTTCGTCTTCACCCCGTTTCAACGGCGCAACCTCGCACCCATCACGGTCGTGATCGTGGCCCTGGGCGTCGATCTCATCGGCACCTTCGGCCTCCAGGCGATCGTGGGCGGTGGCTACGTCTCCTTCAGCGTTTCGCCGGGACGCGAGTTCCACATCCTCGGCATGTTCCTCTCGGGCATGCAGCTCATCATCCTCGCCATCTGCGCGGCGGTGCTGGTCCTCATCCACTGGCTGCTCAAGTACACGCGACTGGGCAAGGCCATGCGCGCGACGTCGGCCAACGCGAGCCTGGCGCGCAACAGCGGCGTGAAGACCCAGCGCGTGATCTCGACCACGTGGCTCATCTCGGGGGCCCTGTGCGGGCTCGCCGGGACGATCTTCGCCCTCAACACGGGCGTCTTCGAGGCCACCAGCGCCCAGCTCTACATCGTCATGCTGCTCGCGGCCATGTTCCTCGGCGGACCGGGCGAGCCCTACGGCGCGATGTTCGGAGCTCTCACCATCGGGCTCGCCACCGAGATCAGCGCCGCCTACATCAGCCCGCAGTACAAGGAGGTCATCGCCTTCGTGGTGCTGCTCGGCATGCTGACCTTTCGTCCCTACGGAATCTTCGGAAGCGAGAAGACCAACTAATGTCCGCCTACGCCTTCTATCTCGCGACGATCATCGTCTACGGCGCGGTCGACGCGATGGCCTGCCTGGCCCTCAACGTCGAGTTCGGGTTCTCCGGGATCTCCAACTTCGGTTTCATCATCTTCCAGTCGGTCGGCGCCTACGTCGCGGCCGTCCTCTCGATGCCGGCGGCCGCCTCCTCCAACGGCGGCTTCCAGCAGTACATCCTGGGCTGGAACTTGCCCTGGCCCCTGCCGTGGATCGGCGCGGCGATCGCCGGCGGACTGCTCGCCCTACCCTTCGTGTTCCTGGTGGGCAAGCGACTGCGCGGGGACTTCGCCGCGGTGGGCCTGTTGGTCTCGGCGGTGCTACTCAACGTGCTGGTGAAGAACTACGTGCCGCTCTTCAACGGTGACGCCGGCATCTCGCTCGTGCCCGCGCCCTTCCAGAGCATCTGGAACCCGCAGGGACTGGGATACCAGTTCGCCTACGGCGCCGTCGCGGTCGTTCTCACCGTGCTCGTCTACTTCCTGTTAAAGCGCGTGACCGAGTCTCCCTACGGGCGCAGCTTGCGCGCGATGCGCGACAACGACATCGTGGCCGACTCCCTGGGCAAGAGCCTGCGCCGCCAGCGCACCTCGATGCTGGTGCTCGGCGGCATGGTCGCCGGTCTCTCCGGGGCGATCCTGGTGGGCTTCATCAGCCTGTGGGCCCCGGGCGCGTGGGGATACGCCGAGACGATCGTGCTCTTCGCCGCCATCATCCTCGGCGGCGCGGGCAACCACAAGGGTGCGATCCTCGGCGCGATCCTGGTG
>JAJXXB010000144.1 GCA_021781315.1 Actinomycetes bacterium
ATCGAGAACGACCGCTACGTCGAAGCGGCGGGCTGGACGGTCACCAAAACGAAGCGATACGGCACTACGCTCGTAACGATGCTGGAATCGGCCCCTGAGGACGCCGCGTGACCGTTGGCTTGATTCCGGGGTCCTTCGACCCCTTTCACAACGGCCACCTCGAGGTGGTCGAACGCGCCGCGCACATCTTCGACGAGATCGTGGTCGCCGCCATTCGCAACCCCCAGAAGTCCGAAGCCCTCTTTGACCTGGAGGAACGCCGCGAGATGATCGCCGAGTCCTGCGCGCACATCCCCCACGTGCGCATCGTGTCGATCTCCACCCTGCTCGTGAACGTGGCCCGCGACGTCGAGGCCACCGCGATCGTCAAGGGCCTGCGCGCCGTCTCGGACTTCGAGAGCGAACTGCAGATGGCCCAGATGAACCGCTCCCTGTCCGGCGTCGAGACGCTGTTCATCCCGACGAGCTCGGACCACTCCTTCATTGCCTCTCGCCTGCTGCGTGAGGTCGCGCGATACGGCGGCGACGTGCGGGCCTTCGTGCCCGCGGCCGTGGCCAAGCGCCTCGAGCACAAGTTCCCGGAGGGCCACGCGTGACGACGTTCGACGGTTACGACGATTTCGAGGAGTTCCCGGTCGAGACGGCCCACCACGCGCGCCGCGACATCGAAGAGGACCTGCGCCAGCTGATCGAACTGGTCGCCGGCGCCAAGCAGATGCCGTTGTCCAACTCGGCGTTGGTGCCGCGCGAGGAGGTGCTCGCCCTGCTCGAGCAGGCCCTGCGCAATCTGCCCGACGAGATCCGCGAGGCCCGCTGGGCGCTGCGCGACCGCGAGGAGCTGATGGCGGCCGAGATGCACAAGGCCCAACAGCTCATGGACCAGGTGCGCGCCGAGGCGGCCCGCCTCGTGGATCGCACCGAGATCGTGCGCCAGTCGCGGCTCAAGGCCGAGCAGATCATCGCCGAGGCCCAGGCCCAGGCCCGCCAGATGATCAACCAGAGCGAGGACTTCATCGACGGCAAGCTCGGCAACTTCGAGATCGTCCTCGAGCGGCTCCTCAAGACCACCCACTCGGGCCGCGAGCGTCTCAGCGCCCAGGGTCTGCCCACGTCGCTGCTCGAGCCCACGCGCACCGAGGACGAGTTCTTCAACCGGGCCGAGGCGCCCGCGGCCCCGGTAATGCCCGACGTGCGTCCCAGCGACGACGTCCCGGCCGTCTTCGACCAGGACGCCTACTAGAGCAGTGGCCAACCCCTACCTGGTGCCGGTGGCCCACCTGGTGCGCCAGGCCCCCGCGATCCTCGACGTGCACTTCGAGGCCCCCTTTGACGAGCAGCACGAGTTCGCCCCGCGCGGGCCCGCCGAGACCGACGTCGCCCCCGACGCGACGGTGATCGTGTCGCTGCGCCTGGAGAGCTTCAGCGGCGGCGTGCGCGCCAAGGGCAGCGTCGAGGCGCCCTGGCACGGGATCTGCCGTCGCTGCTCGATTCCCGTCGTGGGGGTCGTGAGAAGCGCGGTCGACGAGAGATTCCTCTACGACCGTCCGCCCGGCGACGAGGAGAACTACCCCTTAGACGAGGACCTGGTCGACCTCGCGCCCCTCGTGCACGACGCGATCCTGCTCGATCTGCCGCTCGCCCCCCTGTGCCGACCGGACTGCGCCGGGCTGTGCCCGTACTGTGGGATCGACCGCAACGAGGCCAGCTGCACCTGTTCGGCGCCGCCGGATCCGCGCTGGGCTATGCTTGATGAACTCCGATTCGGCGAACCTTCCGGCGAATCGCACGAAGTGTAACGGCCCGTCCGTTCCGGCGAAAGAGATGATCGATGGCAGTCCCCAAGCGCAAGACCTCCAAGGCCAAGACGCGTAGTCGTCGGGCGTCGAACTGGACGCTCGATCGACCGGCGCGCAGCGTCTGCCCGCAGTGCGCGACCTCGAAGCTGCCCCACGTCGTCTGCCCGAACTGCGGGTGGTACAAGGGTCGTGTCGCGGTAGAGGTCAACTGAGTTGACCCTGCCCATCGCATTGGACGCGATGGGCGGTGACTTCGCACCGCGAGAGATCGTCGCCGGGGCGCGCCGCGCCGTGGACGAGCTCGGTCTCTCGGTGACCCTGGTGGGAGTGCCCGAACTGATCGGCGATCCCCAGGGCCTCGAGGTCGTCGCCTGCAGCGAGGTCATCGCCATGGACGACGACCCCGCGGCGAGCGTGCGCAAGAAGAAGGACTCCTCCCTCGTGCGCGCGGCCGAGCTGGTGCGCGATGGACGCGCCAGCGCGATGGTCTCGGCCGGCAACACCGGTGCGACCATGGCCTCGGCGTTGTTGCGCATGGGTCGCCTACCCGGGGTGATCCGCCCCTGCATCGCCACGCCCATCCCGAACCCCGGCCGCACCCCCAGCGTGCTGGTCGACGCCGGCGCCAACGCCGAGTGCACCCCCGAGATGCTCGTGCAGTTCGCCCAGCTCGGCGCGGCCTTCGTCAGCGCCCACTACGGCGTGGCGAGCCCGAGCGTGGGGCTGCTCTCCATCGGCGAGGAGTCCTCCAAGGGCACCCCGCTCGTGAAGGAGACCCACCAGCTCCTCGCCGCGACCGCGGGCTTCGACTTCGCCGGCAACGTCGAGGGCCGCGACCTCATCCCCTCGCCGGTCGACGTCATCGTGACCGACGGCTTCACCGGCAACGTGGCGTTAAAGACCCTCGAGGGGGCGCTGACCTTCATCGTGAAGACGGTGCTCGACGTGATCGACACCAACGAGGCGACGCGCGCGGCCGGCACGGTGCTCTTTGACTACCTGGCGCCGGTCGCCGCGACCCTCTCGCCCGACAACCAGGGCGGCGCGATGCTGCTCGGACTGGACGGGATCTGCGTGATCAGCCACGGGTCCTCGAACGCGACCGCGATCATGAACGCTCTGCGCGTGGCCGCCGAGATGGACGCCAGCGGGGTCGTCGCCCGCACGCGTAGCGCAATCCGGCCTGATCACTAGGGGGAATCCCCGACGCCGCCTGGCGGAATCGGTAGTGTGGGTTCACCACGAAGGAGTCACCATGTCCGCTGACGCCGTTAGCCCCCCGTCGAGAGACGACATTCTGGCCCTGGTGCGCACCCAGTTGGCCGAGATTCTCGAGATCGACGCCGCCTCGATCTCCGAAGACGCCACGTTCGACGAGCTGGGCGCCGACTCCCTGGCCCTGATCGAGCTGGTCGAGGCGATCGAAGACGGCCTCGCCGAGCGGGTGTCGGGCTTTCACATCGACGACGAGGACCTCGAGAGTCTGGCGTCGGTGCGCAGTGCGGTCGATTACGTGACCACCAAGCTCAACGCGGCCTGAGGTCACCGCGGGTGACGTCGCTCGAACCCCTCGCGCGTCGCTTGGGGCTCAGCGCCGAGAGCGAAGCGCTGAGAATCGCCCTCACCCACTCGAGCTACGCGGCCGAGCACGGCTGCGAGTCCAACGAGCGCCTCGAGTTCCTCGGTGACGCCGTGGTCGACCTCGCCGTGGCCGACCTGATCGTCTCGCTCTATCCCGATCTCAACGAGGGCACCGGTTCGCTGGTGCGCTCGCGCGTGGTCAACGAGGCCTCCCTCGCGCGGGCCGCACGTGACCTGGAACTCGCGCCGCACGTGCGACTGGGCCGCGGTGAGGTCAAGTCCCACGGCCACGAACGCCCTTCGCTGCTCGCCGACGCCTTCGAGGCCGTCGTCGCGGCGGTGTTCCTCGACCTCGGGTATCCGGCGGCGCGCGACTTCGTCCTCGACGCCCTGGGCGATGCGGTGGCGGCGGCGTCGCTCGATCCTGGCGAGGTCGATCCCAAGACCCGTCTTCGCCAGTGGGCCGACGCCCAGGGCGTTGGTGAACCGCTCTACGAGGTCGAGAGCGAGGGCCCGGCCCACGCGACCACCTTCCAGGCGTCGGTCGTGATCGACGGTCGCGTGCGCGGCGTCGGCCACGGACGGTCCAAGAAGGCGGCCGAGGCGGCCGCGGCGCGCGCCGCGTTCGAGGCGAGCCAGCGTGCCTGAACTACCCGAGGTCGAGACGGTGCGCGCCAGCCTGGCGCGCGACCTGGTGGGAAAGAAGATCAAGGCCGCCGCGGTGACCAACGGGCGCGTCGTGCGCCGACACAAGAGCGTCAAGGACTTTCGCGCCCTCGTCGAGGGCCACACGATCAAGGACGTCGCGCGCCTGGGCAAGTACCTGGTGATCGCCCTCGACAACGCCACCCACCTCGTGATCCACCTCGGCATGAGTGGCCAACTGCTGCGCGCGAAGGGCCCCAAGGATCCCAAGCCCAAGCACACCCACGCGGTCTTCACGCTCAGCCCGGCGAGCGAGCTGCGATTCGTGGACCCACGCACCTTCGGCGAGATCTTCGTCTCGAGTCCTCCGGCTGAGGGCGTCGAGGTCGAGATCTCGAAGTTCGCGCGCCTGTCCATCGGCGGCGACGGGCTGGCGCTGCGCGCCCAGGTCCCCGAGCTGGCCCATCTGGGACTCGACCCCCTCGAGGACCAGTTCGGCTGGGATCGCTTCGCGGCCATCTTGCGCAGCCGCTCGACCCCCTTGAAGGCGGTCCTGACCGACCAGGACATTCTCTGTGGCATCGGCAACATCTACGCCGACGAGACGCTCTTTAACGCCGGGCTGCGCCACGACCGGCCGGCGGACTCGCTCTCGACGATCGAGATCCGCCGTCTGCACCGGGGAATCGCCGAGATCCTCGCCGAGGCCATCAAGCACGGGGGATCGACCCTCGAGGACGAGCAGTTCGTCGACCCCGACGGCAACCCGGGGCGCTACCAAGAGTTCCACCAGGTCTACGGTCGCGAGGGCCTGCCGTGCTACCAGTGCCGTCGTCCGATACTGCGCGTGATGTTCCGCCAGCGCTCGACGTTCTACTGCGAGAACTGCCAGAGCTAGCCCGGGACGAACCGGGAAGGTTGCTAGCGTCTTCCTGTGTTTCTTAAGCGATTGACCATGCGGGGATTCAAATCCTTCGCCGACCTGACGGTGCTGGACTTCGAGCCGGGCGTGACGGCGGTGGTCGGTCCCAACGGCTCGGGCAAGTCCAACGTGGTCGACGCGGTCACCTGGGTGCTCGGCGCCCAGAGCGCGCGGGCCCTGCGCAGTTCGAAGATGGACGACGTCATCTTCATGGGCACGGCGAATCGCGCCGCGCTGGGCCGCGCCGAAGTGTCGCTGACTCTGGACAACTCCTCGGGGCGCCTGCCCATCGACGGCGCCGAGGTGACCATCTCGCGGACCCTCTTTCGAAACGGCGAGTCCGACTACGCGATCAACGGCACGACGTGCCGGTTGCTCGACGTCCAGGACCTGCTCAACGACTCGGGGGTCGGCCGCCAACAGCACATGATCATCGGCCAGGGCCAGCTCGACTCGATCCTCAACTCCAACCCCGAGACGCGCCGCGCGGTGATCGAAGAGGCCGCCGGCGTCTTGAAGCACCGGCGGCGCAAAGAACGCAAGA
>JAJXXB010000241.1 GCA_021781315.1 Actinomycetes bacterium
CAGGACGTCGACGCCGTTCACCACGGCGTAGATGTCGTGGGTGCCGCCGAAGTCGACCGGCACCGTGGTCTTGTAGGAGAAGGCGCCGCTCGCGTCAGTCGTGATCGTAGTGAGGACCACGTTGAGGTTGCTCTGAGCGCGCCCGAGGTAGTTCACCGTGTTGGGCTCGGCGTCGACGTTCCAGGAGACCTTGGCCGTCGACCACGTCAAGGTGACGTTCGTGTTGGCCGGCAGTCCGGCGCCCGCGATGGTGAAGGGCGTGCCCTCGACGCCCGAGTACGGGGTGAGGGTCAGGTTGCCCATCGTGGGACTCACCGTCGCCGGTGCCGCCGTGATCCCCGTGAAGGGCATCGCGGCCACCCCGGGTATCGCCGGTGCGGTGAGGGTGGTCACCGCCGGGGTCGTCGAATCGGCGTTGCTCGCGGTGGCGAGCAGGGTGACCGGCAGCAGTGCGCCGATCGCCGCGCGGACGATCACCCGGCGGCCCTTCATAAGGTCAAACTTCATTTGCTGGTCCTTTCCAGAGGCCGCGTGTATCACGGCGCGAATACTTCGATGCCCGGGTCAGATGACCCGGGCATCAAGTGGTGTTAGGCCTTGGGCGCCGCGTTCAGCGTGAGCTGACTCGTGAGCGCGGTTCCGGCTTGGCTGTAGGTGAAGGTCTTAACGCCAACGGCGGGCTTGAGGACCCGAGTGCGCCACACGTACGTGACCTTCTTGTTGACCATGATGCGCGCCTTGTAGCGCTGGGTCACGGCCTTCACGGCGGCCGTCTTCACCACGATCTGGAAGTTCACGATCCCCAGGGTCGGGTAGCCGACCGTCGACCAGCCGGCCGTCCAGAAGGCGACGGTGCCGTGGTTGCCGTAGGACATCGGCACCGGGGCGGTCACGCCCGGGATCACGACGTTCGCGCTGATCACGTTCTTCGGGGTCAACGGCGTGCCACCGGCCGCGACGTTCACGCCCGACATCCGAAAGACGACCATCTGGCCGATCAGGAACTGGCTCGTCATGGCGCAGCCGACCGCGGGCGTCACGCCCGGAGCGGCGCGGCTGCCGACGACGGTGTCGACGTTGAGGTACACCGAGAGGGGCCCAAGCCCCTGGATCGGGGGCCCGAGGGTCGTGGTCGTCGTCGGGCCACTCGTCGTGGTCGTGGGCGCCACGGTCGTCGTCGTCGTGTCGGCGCTAGCCGTCGCGACGCCCACGAATGACGCACCACTGAGGGCGATCGCCCCGGCGGTGGCTAGTGAGATAATGCGCTTCATGTACTGCCTCCTCTGATTCTTCGAGAACTACTTGCGGATGGTGATGACGCCCGAGAGGGTCGCCTTGAACGAATCGGTCTCGTGCGAGCCGGCCGTGTTGGACTGGATCTGGAACGAGCCGCTGATCTTCAACGTGCCGCTCGCGCCCTTGTACTTGCCCACGCCGCCGGTGATCTTGGCGACGCCGGTCACCGTGACCGTGGTCGGCGCGCTCTCGGCGGCCGCGCAGGCCTTGGTGGCCGAGGACGAGACGACCTTGAGCATCAGCTTCGAGCCGCCGCCGGTGATCGAGCCCGAACCCCAGAGCGGGTCACAGGTGCTGGACGTGGACGCGGTACCCGTGCCGACGACGCTGCTCTTGCCGAGCAGGGTGCCGACGCCGGTGCCCTTGACCGCGGTGGCCGAGACAGTATTGGCGTCCCAGAGCATCGCGATAGTGCCCGTGTATGTTCCCTTGAAGGTCACCTTGGTGACTTTCACGACGTGTGCCACCGGTGTCGCGTGGGCGGCAGGGGCAAGCACGCCCGACGCGACACCGGTGAGACTGAGTGCGGCCGCGGGGGCCAGCGTGATTCTTAAGATTTGTCTAAGTGAGGTCATATGAATAACGTATAGTGGACTAGTACAGATTTCAAATCAATCTTTCCTCTCCATGTGATAGGAGTTACCTATGTTGATGAATCGTGATCTGACGGTCCAGCAGTTGCGCTGTTTCGTCGCCGTCGCCGACGAGCAGCAGTTCACGGCCGCCGCCGACAGCCTGCACGTGGCCCAACCCTCGATCAGCTCCCAGATCCATCGCCTCGAGCGGATCCTGGGGGCCACCCTCTTTCACCGCGACCAGCGCCCGGTCACCCTCACCGACGCCGGACGCGCGCTCCTGCCCTTCGCGCGCCGCGTGCTCGAGGGCCTCGACGACGTGCTGACCGCCGTCACGGAGATCGACGAGGTCCTGCGCGGACAGCTCACCATCGGCGTCACGCCGAGCCTCGGCTCGACCCTGCTGCCCTACGCCCTCACCGAGTTCCACCGGCGCCACCCCGGGATCTCCCTACGCGTGGTCGAGCGCGACAGCGAGGAGATCGCCGCGCGCTTAGAGAGCGGCGAGCTGGACCTCGCCATCGCGATCATGCCGCTGCACGCGGCCAGCCTCGAGTCGGCGATCCTCGCCGTCGAGCGCCTCGTCGTGGTCGTTTCCCACGGCCACCCGCTCGCCTCGCGCGCCAAGGTGAACCTGGCCGACCTGCACAACGTGCCGCTCATCATGTTCGCCGAGGGCTACGACATCCGCACCGCGACCCTCGCGGCCTTCAACCGCGCGGGCGTCGTGCCCGTCATCGCCCTCGAGGGCGCCGAGATGGGGACCTTCCACGCCTTCGTCGCCGCCGGCATGGGCGCGGCCATCGTGCCGAGCCTGATGGCCTCGACGCACCCGAACCTGCACGTGCTGCACCTGCAGTCGCCCGTGCTCGAGCGGACGATCGGCCTCGTCCAGCCGCGCAATCGTGCCCTCTCGCGGGCCGCGAGCGCGTTCGCGAGCGAGCTCACCACCTACCTCAACGAGCGCGGCTGGCCGGGCAAGTCCCACGCCGAACTCGTCGAGCCCGGCGCCCCGCACCTCGAGGACGCCGAGATCGAGGCGTAACAATTTTTCACGGGTTTTCGTGACCCAGGTCCGTACGAGGCGCTCGCGCGAGTGGGCTAGGTTGAGTGACGTCGATCCCGCGGGACGCGGAATTTTGCGTGCCGGGGGCGGAAATTCGTGGGCGAGGGCGACCTCGCGAAGAGACAGCGAGGAGACGACGTGGCGGCCGTAGAGAGTTCGACGAAAGTTGTCCTGGGGGGAAGGCGCGGCGGACCCGACGTCACCACCTTGCGCCAGGACCGGTGGTGGATCCAGCCCGTCGTCACGGTGTCGATTCTCACCGCCTTCGTCATCTACTCGACCTGGGCGGCGTTCCAGAACAAGAACTACTACGTGGGTGCGAACGTCCACCGCGACCTGATCAGCCCGTTCTACTCGCCCTGCCTGGCCAACAGCTGCGTGGCCGGCTCGTCCCACGGATTCATCCTCCACGGTTGGAACCTGTCACCGGCTCTCATCATTCTGATCTTCCCGCTGGGCTTTCGTCTGACCTGCTACTACTACCGGCGTAGCTACTACCGCGCGTTCTGGTGGTCGCCGCCGGCCTGCGCGGTGGCCGACGCGCACTCGACCTACTCGGGCGAGACGCGCTTTCCTCTCATCATGCAGAACATGCACCGCTACTTCTTCTACGCGGGCGTGCTCTTCAACGTGATGCTGACCTACGACGCGCTGCGCGCCCTGCGCCAGCCCGGGCTCGGTTGGGGCGTCACCGTGGGCACGCTGGTGCTCTTCGTCAACGCCATTCTCCTGTGGCTCTACTCGATCAGCTGCCACGCCTGTCGCCACCTGTTCGGCGGACACGTGAAGAGCTTCAAGAAGCACCCGATCCGCTACTGGTTCTGGAAGATGATGACGCCGCTCAACGCCAAGCACATGAACCTGGCGTGGACCTCGCTGATCTTCGTCGCCCTGACCGACGTCTACGTGCGCCTGGTGGCCTCGGGCGCCCTCACCGACTACAAGCTCTTCTAGAAGGACGACCGTGACCTCTCCCTACGAACACCACGACTACGACGTTCTGATCATCGGCGCCGGCGGCGCCGGCCTGCGCGCGGCCATCGAGGCCAAGCAGCGCGGTCTGCGCGTGGCGATCATCACCAAGAGCCTCCTCGGCAAGGCCCACACCGTCATGGCCGAGGGCGGCATGGCCGCGGCCATGGGCAACGTCTACTCCGAGGACAACTGGCAGGTCCACTTTCGCGACACGATGCGCGGCGGCAAGATGCTCAACAACTACCGCATGGCCGAGCTGCACGCCAAGGAGAGCCCCGATCGCGTCCTCGAGCTCGAACAGTGGGGCGCGCTGTTCGATCGCACCAAGGAGGGCAAGATCCTCCAGCGCGACTTCGGCGGACACCGTTACGCGCGCCTGGCCCACGTGGGCGACCGCACGGGCCTCGAGCTGATCCGCACGCTCCAGCAGAAGGTCGTCTCGATGGGCACCGACGTGTTCATGGAGTGCAAGGTGCTGCGCCTCGTGCACGACGAGCACGGCGCGATCGCCGGCTGCGTCGCCTACTGGCGACCGAGCGGCGAGTTCGTGACCTTCGCCGCCAAGGCCGTCATCCTGGCCACCGGCGGCGTCGGCAAGTCCTGGAAGTTCACCTCGAACTCGTGGGAGTCCACCGGCGACGGCCACGCCATGGCCCTGTGGGCCGGCGCCCAGCTCATCGACATGGAGTGCATCCAGTTCCACCCCACCGGCATGGTCTGGCCGCTCAGCGTTCGCGGACTGCTCGTCACCGAGGGTGTGCGCGGCGACGGCGGCGTCCTGCGCAACAGCGAGGGCCAACGCTTCATGTTCAACTACGTGGCCGATATGTTCCGCGCCGAGACCGCCGAGTCCGAGGAGGAGGGCGACCGCTGGTACGACGACCACACCGCCGGTCGGCGTCCGCCCGAACTGCTGCCGCGCGACGAGGTCGCGCGCGCGATCAACACCGAGGTCAAGGCCGGCCGCGGCACCCCCCACGGCGGCGTCTACCTCGACATCGCCTCGCGGCGCTCGGCCGAGTTCATTCGCCGTCGCCTGCCCTCGATGTACCACCAGTTCATGGAGCTCGCCGGCGTGGACATCACCCGTGAGGCCATGGAGATCGGCCCGACCTGCCACTACATCATGGGCGGCGTCAAGGTCGACGCCGACACGGCGGCCACCAGCGTGCCCGGCCTCTACGCGGCGGGCGAGGTGGCCGGCGGCATGCACGGGGCCAACCGCCTGGGCGGCAACTCGCTGTCCGACCTCGTCGTCTTCGGACGCCGCGCCGGCATGGCGGCGGCCGACTACATCGAGTCCGGCGCCGGCGCCACGGGCTTCGACCTCGCCGAGGTCCAGCTCGCGGTCAAGGACGCCCTGGCCCCCTTCGAGAACGAGGGCGGCGAGAACCCCTACGACGTCCAGCGCGACCTCCAAGAGATGATGCAGGCCAACGTCGGCATCATCCGCACGGGCTCCGAGATCGACTTCGCGATCGACGCCCTGGGCGAGTTCGCCGAACGCGTGCGCAACCTCTCGGTCAAGGGCGGGCGGGCCTACAACCCCGG
>JAJXXB010000202.1 GCA_021781315.1 Actinomycetes bacterium
GCGCCGCCGGCGACGAGCAGGGGGATCAGCGCCCGAAGGCTGAGTCCCAGCACGACGAGGCTGACGAGCAGGGCGAGTACGCCGCCCACGAGCTCGCCGCGGCGCAGGTCGCTCGCGAGCACCGGTGAGAGGTCGTGCTGGATCGCCGCCGGGCCGGTGACCAGCGCGCCCGCGAGACCCTCGCGCGCGAGGGCCGCGCGCAGCGGCGCGGTCAGCGCCGCCGCGTCGCGCAGGTCGAGCGCGCTCGAGATCCCGGCGAGGAGCAGACCGTCCTGGACCCTCTCCTGGGAGATCGCGAGGCCGGGCACCGCGGCGACCGCCGCGGCGAGGCGGGTCTCGTCGCGTGAGGCTTCGGCGTCGCTCGCGGGGGCCACGACCGAGAAGTCACCCTCGACGCTGTCGGCGAAGTGCTGGCGCAACAGCGTGGCCGCCCGCTGGGACTGGCTGTTCGGGACGGCGAGTGACGTGGTGAGCCGACCGTTGAGATCCGACGAGGCGAGCACGCCGCCGAGGGCGAGCACCGCCCAGATGACGAGGATCGCCACGCGCCACCGGCGGGTCGCGGGGATCGTTCCGACGGGCACCAGCGCAGGCTAACCCGAGGGCTGTTTAGACGCGGCCTCCGCGGCGCCCCTCGGACGTACCGCCGAGCACCGCCCAGAAGACGAGGCCGAGACCGGGCACCAGCAGCCAGATGCCAAAGACCAGGGCGAGCACGCTGAAGAACGCGCCCATGCCCAGGGTGAAGGGCCAGATCGAGGTGCCGGGGAACGCGCCCACGACGCCGGCGCCCGTGGCCGGCGTGGCGTTCGGGTCGTCCTCGGGGCGAGCCTTCATCCGACGGCTCCACCAGTAGTAGTAGCCGCCGGGCAGGAAGCACAGCAGCATGCCGGCGAACATCATCACGCCGCCGGCGTTCTCGAGCGACCAGTTCCAATAGACCGCGCACATCAGCCCGAAGAAGACGCCCAGGCCGAGCAGGAGTTTGGCCTCGACTCTCATCGCGGCTCTCGCGTGGTCACGGCCGCGGGATCCACGTGCTGGCCGTGGGGCACCGCGTGGTGCTCGGGGTGGTTGTAGTCCCAGGTCGGTCGCTCCGAGCGGATCGGGGGCAGGCGGTAGAAGTTGTGGTGCGGCGGCGGCGAGGTCGTGAACCACTCGAGGGTCTGGGCGTCCCAGGGGTTGTCGCCGGCCGGGTACTTCTTCCAGCTCACCACGAGGTTGACGACGAAGACGATCGTCGAGATGCCGATCAGCAGGGCGCCGAGCGAGCTGAGGTCGTTCAAGAACTTCCAGCCCGGGTCGTGGGGGTAGACCGCCATGCGACGCGGCATGCCGCGCAGGCCCACCAGATACAGCGGCAGGGTGAAGACCTGGGTGCCCACGAAGAGGAACCAGAACTGGATCTTGCCGATGCGCTCGTTGAGCATGTAGCCGGTGACCTTGGGGCCCCAGTAGTAGAGGCCGCCCATGCCGGCGAGCACCAGGGCCATCACGACCGAGTGGAAGTGGGCGACCACGAAGTAGGTGTCGTGGGTGAAGAAGTCGAGCGGCGGGCTGGCCAGGTAGATGCCGGTGAGACCACCGATGAGGAACGTCACGAGGAAGCCGATCGCCATCAGCATCGCGGTCGAGAACCATATCTGGCCTCGCCACATGGTGCCGATCCAGTTGAAGATCTTGATGCCCGTCGGCACCGCGATCAAGAGGCTCATGATCGAGAAGAACGGCAGCAGCACGACCCCGGTCGTGAACATGTGGTGCGCCCACACGCCAAGCGAGAGCGCGGCGATCGTGATCGTGGCGAAGACCATGCCCTTGTAGCCGAAGACGGGCTTGCGCGAGAAGACGGCGAAGATCTCGGTGGCCATGCCGAAGAACGGCAGGGCGAGGATGTACACCTCCGGGTGTCCCCAGAACCAGAAGATGTGCTGCCAGAGCACGGGCACCCCGCCGCCGGCGACGGAATAGATATGTGTGCCGAAGTGCCGGTCCGCGTAGAGCATGATCAGCCCGGCGGTCAGCACCGGGAAGGCCAACAGGATCAGGATCGCGGTGACCAGCATGTTCCAGGTGAAGATCGGCATGCGAAACATCGTCATGCCCGGCGCGCGCAGGTAGAAGATCGTCGCCACCAGGTTCACGCCGGTGAAGATCGCCGAGAAGCCCGTCAGCAGCAGCCCGCCGATCCACAGGTCCGCCCCCGCGCCGGGGGTGTTGATCGAGTTCGACAGCGGCGCGTAGGCGACCCAGCCGAAGTTGGCCGCCCCGCCCGCGGTGAAGAAGCCCAGCAGCATCGTGATCGAGCCGGTCAGGTACAGCCAGTAGGAGAGCGCGTTGAGTCGCGGGAAGGCCATGTCGGGCGCGCCGACCTGGATGGGCACGATGATGTTGGCGAGCCCGCCGAAGGCGAAGGGCCCGGCGAAGAGGTAGATCATCACCGAGCCGTGCATCGTGAAGAGCTCGTTGTACTGCGCGAGCGAGACCAGGGTCCCGTTGGGGCTCGCCAGCTGGGCGCGGATGATCTCGGCGAAGGCGCCGCCGATCACCAACAGCACGACCGAGGTCACGGTGTAGGACAGGCCGATGACCTTGTGGTCGGTCGTGGTGAGCCACTTGAGCAGGCCCGAGGGACCGTGGTGCTCGTGGTGGTCGGGCTCTTCCAGGTGGAGGGGCCGCTCGAGGACGTCAGTCATTACTTCACTCCCGAACTGTTGGTCACCTTCGTGGGCACGTAGGTGGCGCTCTGGCCCAGCTGGGCCGTCGCCGCCGCCTGCGCGGCCGAGGAGTTGGTGAAGCCGGCGAGCCACGCCTGGTAGGCGGACTGCGAGACGACCTTCACCTTGAAGAACATCAGCGAGTGGTACAGACCACAGAGCTGCGTGCACTGGCCGAAGAACGTGCCGGTGTTGACCGCGCGCAGCGTGAACTGGTTGTCGATCCCGGGCAGCGCGTAGCGGCTGAAGTTGAAGGCCTTCACGTAGAAGCCGTGGATCACGTCGGTCGAGGTCAGGTTGATGTGCACGTCGGTGTTGACCGGCATGACCATGACCGGGTCCTGGGTCGTCTGGCCGACGACGACGGCGTTGGTGCCGGGGTAGGAGAACTTCCAGCCCCACTGGAACGCGTTGACGTCGATGGTGACCTTGGTCGCGGGGTTGGCGACCTCCTTGTTCTCCACCACGAGGGTCGCGGCGAAGAGGCCGAAGACGATGAGGATCGGCACGATGGTGTAGGTCAGCTCGAGGGGGATGTGGTACTGGCTCTGGACGGGGATCGCGTCGCCCTTGCGCCGGTAGCGCAGGATGGCCCAGGCGAGCAGGACGAGGACGAGGGCGCCGATGACGACGGCCCCGATCGAGAATCCTTGCCAGAGGTGAAAGACCGAGCGCGAACTCGTCGTGTCGCCGGCGTTGGCACCGAAGGACGGCACGGTGCAGCCGGAGAGGGCGAGGGCGGCGAGGGGGAGTGCAGCGGCTCGGCGCGCGCGACGCCACTTGCCCGTTCGAGCCGATACACCCTGTGGGGACAGGGCGGGTGAATCCACGTATCGAGAATAGTCAGGGCCCTTCGAGCGCTCCGGGGCGGAAGTTATGAAAACCCTTATTTAGCGGCGCTCGTTCGCTAGTATCGCGCGCCGGTCGACTCGCGCGCGGCCCACGAGAAGACGCCCTTGGCCATCGTCGAGGTCGCGGCCTCGCCGCGCTGGGTGTAGATCGCCTGGCGCGCGCGTTGGATCGCCTCGTCGGCGGGCGAGGCCAGCCAGGCCAGCTCGATGAGGTGGCCCGCGAGGCGTAGCGCCTCGTCCGAGCCGGTGGCGGCCAACTCCTCGGCGCGCGCGGCGAGGCGCGTGGCGCCGCCGGCGAGCTCGGACAGCTCGGCGGCCAGGCGCCGCTCGGGGGCGGGCTTCAAGGTCGCGGGGTTGCCGTCCCACCATCCGCCGTAGAGGCGCCAGACGTTGTGGACGATGAACTCGGGCTCGTCGTAGACGGGCTGGAGGAAGGGCCGTCCGGCGAGGTGCGCGGGGGGCGCCACGCTCTCGAGCACGTCGGCGAGCCGCGCGCCGGCGTTCATCAGCGCGAGCGTCTGGTCCACGATGCTCTCGAGGTATTCGGCCGTCTCCACCAGCGCCTGGCGCACCCGCATCGCTCCCACGATGGGCAGGCCGTGGCCCGAGAGCAGGAAGTGCGCGTCGAGCTCGGCCATGCGCCGCAGGGCGCTGGCCCACTCGCGCGGGTAGCGCTGGACCTTCTGGGGGTTGCCCGCGTTGGGGCTCGACCAGACGAAGAGGTCGCCGGTGCAGAGCACCTTCTTATCCGGCAACCAGGTCACCGTGGCGTCGTCGGTCTCACCCTTCTCGTGGCGTAGGTGCACCGCGAGCTCGCCGATCGTCGTCTCGTGCACGTCGCGGTAGGTCTCGTCGGGGTAGCGGTACTCGCGCGGCCAGATCAGATTGTCGACGCCGAACTGGCGCCGGTTGATGACCTCGTTGTAGCCCGCGGTGAGGACGTAGCGGTCAAAGCGGGCCGGCAGGTGCTCGTGGGCGAGCACGCGCGGCGCGCGCCAGCCCCTCTCGGCGGCCTCCTCCTCGAAGGCGCCGACACCGAAGACGTGGTCGATGTGCCCGTGGGAGAAGACCGCGGTGTGCAGGGGGCTCGCGTTCCAGGAGCGAACCTGGTGAAAGACGGTCGCGGCCGTGATGGGTGAACCCGTGTCGACGAGCAGCAGGCCGTCCTCGGTGGCGACGGCGACGCAGTTGGCGAAGGACGGGACGAAGGCGACCCCGTCGGTGATCTCACAGAGTTCGCCGCCGAAGACGACGGGGTGGTGCTGGGCGGTCGACGCCTCGCCGCGCCAGAGGCGCTCGGCGAGTTCGAGGACGTCCACGCCCGAGGACTACTTGTCGGCCTCGGGCTTCTTGTCGGCGTCAGAGGCCGCGGCGGTCGTGTCCGCGGCCTTGCCGGCCTTCAAGCCCTTCTCGAACTCGGTCTTGGCCGAGCCCAGGTTGCGGGCCAGCTTGGGGATCGCGGCGCCGCCGAAGACCAGCACCGCGACCACGATTACCACGATCAGGAGATCGGGACCAAAAATTTCGCCAAACAACACTGCCTTCTCCTTTGACGTGTTACCGCCAGAGTAGTGCCTGGGGGTAGTGCTGGTTCGTTGCGGGCACACTGGTTGGATGTCGATTCATCGTCCCACGGCGCGCGTCGCAGTGTCTGTCGCCGTCACCGTCGGCGCCTACGGCGTCGCGTTTGGTGCGGCCGGGGTGGCGGCCGGCTTCGGCGTGCTCGAGACCTGCTTGTTCTCCCTGGTGGCCTTCACCGGTGCCAGCCAGTTCGCGGCGGTGGGCGTCGTGGGCGCGGGGGGCTCGCCGGCGAGCGCCATCGCGGCCGCCACGCTGCTCGGGGTGCGCAACACCCTCTACGGGGTCCAGATGGCGCCGCTGCTGCGC
>JAJXXB010000256.1 GCA_021781315.1 Actinomycetes bacterium
CCCGACCCGACGCGCGCGTAACGTCGAGCTCGCTGACGAGTTCGGGCGCGAGCTCGCGCCACGGCACGACGACGAAGGCCCGCTCCATCGCGCGCGGGTGGGGCACCGTGAGCCGGGGGGCGTCGCTCGTGAAGCCCTCGACCCAGAGCACGTCCACGTCCAGTGTCCGCGGGCCCCAGCGCACCTCGCGGGTGCGCTCGCGCAGCCGCTCCGCGGCGTGGGCGCGCTCGAGCAGCGCCCAGGGGTCCGCTTCGGTGTGCAGCTCCATCACGAGGTTCCAGAAGTCGTCCTGGGCCACCCCGCCGACGGGCTCGGTCTCGTAGACCCGCGACAGGCGATACTGGTCGGTCCCGGCCACGATCGACACCCCCGCGCGCAGGTGCGCGGCCCGGTCCCCGACGTTCGAGCCGAACGACAGGAACGCGCGCACCTCAGCGCCGAATCGTCGTGCGCACCCCGACCGTCGCCACGTCCTCGGGCACCGGGGGACGCAGCTTGCGTGCGGCGACGGTCACCGACTCGATCGCCTCGTCCAAGTCGAGGACCTCGCGCGCGACGCGGTAGACGAGGGTCTCGAGGAGCAAGAAGCGGCCCTCGGTCGCGACCTGCTGGGCGAGGCTGATGACCTCGGCGTAGTTGGTCGTCTCGGCGAGGTCGTCGTTGATCGCCGCCGCCTCGATGGGCCGCTCGAAGTCGACGTCGATCTCGACGGGCTGGAGTCGCTCGCGCTCCTCGGCGAGCACCCCGACGATCACGGCGCAGCGCAGCCCCCGGATCTCGATGCGATCGCTCACGAACGCTCCGGGAGGTCGACGAGCACCGAGCGGCCGTCGGGACCGATCGAGCGGCGAAAGAGCCGCTCCACGAGCGCGATCGACGCCGGGACCGATACGACGCGCTTGGACCAGACGAGATAGCCCGCGACGACCCCGAGCAGGCGGTCGGACACGTCGTCGCCGTGCAGCAGCACGACGACCCCGTCGGCCATGGACTGGGCGAGGTCGCGGTAGCAGGCGTCGAGCACGTCGCGTTGCTGAGGCCCGCCGCGCAGGGCGTAGTGGCCCGCGGTCATGCCCTGCTCGAGGTAGTTGTTGAGGTTCTGCATCACCGGCAGGATCGAGATGATCCGCGTGAAGCCCTGGTGGCGGAGCCACAGCAGTTCCTCGTCGCGCCGAACGCGGCGGTGGACCGACGTCGAGCCGCCCGGCCGCTCCGAGACCGCGAGGATGCCGCGAAAGACCCACGTGAAGTTCCGCGGCTCGATCCCGACGGCCCACTTGCCCCTCACGAGCCGACCTCCCCGAGCGGGCGGGTCGCCACGTCGCGCAGTTGCAGGGTCGCCGCGACGTCGTGGACCCGGACCAGGTCCACCCCGCACAGCATGGCCCACGCGGCGCTCGCGAGGGACCCCTCGAGGCGGTCCTCGACCTCGAGTGGCGGGTCGGCCAAGGTGCCGAGGAAGCGCTTGCGGCTCGTGCCGACGAGGACCTCCGCGTCGTAGCGGTGCGCGAGCTCGACGAAGCGCTCGAGGTTCGCGAGCAGGGCCCAGTTGTGGTCCGCGGTCTTGCCGAACCCGATGCCCGGGTCGAGCCACAGCCGGTTCACCCCCGCCGCGCGGGCCCGTCGGGCCTCGCCCTCGAGGAAGGCGTAGACCTCCTCGACGACGTCGTCGTAGTGCGGGGCCGCCTGCATGGTCGCCGGCGTGCCCTGGGCGTGCATCGCGACGTACCCGACGCCCAGCTCGGCGGCGACGTCGAGCAGCGAGCTCGAGACGTCGTTGATGACGAGTGCGCCCGCCGCGACCGCGGCGCGCGCGACCACCTCCTTGGTGGTGTCGACCGAGACCGGCCCGTAGGCCGCGAGCGCCTCGACGACCGGGACCACCCGGGCCAGTTCCTCCTCGGGCGAGACCGGGGTCGACCCCGGACGCGTCGACTCGCCGCCCACGTCCACGGCGTCACAGCCCAGTTCGAAGAAGCTGCGCCCGCGCTCGACCGCGTCGAGCGGGACCGCGGTGCGCGAGTCGGGAAAGAACGAGTCCGGCGTGACGTTGACGATGCCCAGGACGCCCGGCCCTAGTGCCACGTCGACCGCCGCTGGTGGATGTACTGCAGGGCCTCGGCGCGGTACGCCGGATCCTCGCGGAAGATGCCGCGCACGGCCGAGGTCACGGTGGTGATCCCCGGCTTCTTGACCCCGCGCATCGAGATGCAGAAGTGCTCGGCCTCGATTACGACGATCGAGCCGCGCGGCTCGAGCTCGCGCTCCATCGCCTCGACGATCTGGGTCGTCATGCGCTCTTGGACCTGGAGGCGGCGCGCGAACCCCTCGACCAGTCGGGCCATCTTGGACAGGCCGGTGATCCGCCCGTCGGCACCGGGCAGGTAGGCGACGTGGGCGTGGCCCATGAAGGGGACGAGGTGGTGCTCGCACAGCGAGGTGAAGGGGATGTCGCGCAGCATCACGATCTCGTCGTGGCCAGCCTCGAAGGTCACGCGCAGGTGCTCGCCCGGGTCGGCCTCGATGCCCTCGAAGAGCTCCACGTACATCTCGGACACCCGCCGGGGGGTCTCGAGGAGCCCCTCGCGCGACGGGTCCTCGCCGATGGCCTCGAGCAGTTCTCGCACGAGGGACTCGACGCGCTGGCGGTCGACCACCTTAGGCCTCGCCGACGTAGGTGTAGATGCCGTCGAGGTTGCGGTAGCGCTCGCTCACGTCGAGCCCGTAGCCGACGACGAAGGCGGGGCCGATGGAAAAGCCCACGTACTTCAGGTCCTGCTCGACGCGCTGCTCGCCTTCTTTCAACAGCAGCGCGCAGACCTCGAGGCTCGCCGGGCTGCGCGCGCCGAGGTACTGGCGCAGGTAGTTGAGCGTCAGGCCCGAGTCCACGACGTCTTCGACGATGAGCACGTCGCGGTCCGCGATGTCCACGTCGAGGTCCTTCACGATTCGCACGACGCCGCTCGTCTTGGTCGCCGCGCCGTAGCTCGACACCGCCATGAACTCGACCTCGACGGGCAGTTCGATGGCGCGCATCAGGTCGGACATGAAGTTGATCGCGCCCTTGAGGACACACACGAGCAGCGGCGGGTGCCCGTCGTAGTCCCGCGAGATCGCCTGGCCGAGCTCGGTGATCCGCTCACGCAGATCGGCCGCGGAGACGACGACCTCTCCCAGGTCGTGCGCCGCCCAGTGCGCGGTGAATGCCAGTTCGTCGTGCGGACCCATGCCAGGCCAGCGTAGTTGACTACCCGAGCCGTAGGAACTGGTGACGCCGGCTCAGCCGGCGCCCGCCCGCGAGCTCGGCCGCCGTGGCGTCGCCGACGACGACGGCGATGGCCCGCTCGACCTCGGCCGCGCTCGGCGGGTGGTCCTCGTCGTCGCGCAGCCGGGCGCGCAGCCACCGGCGCAGTCGCGCCCGCGGCCAGGCGCGCAGCTCGCGGCAGTCGACCTCGTCGAGTCCCCGCTCGTCGAAGGCCAGTTCGTCGAGCCAGCGCCGCTCGTCATAGACGAGCTCGGCCTGGCGCGCGATGATCGGCACGACGTCGCGATCGGCGATGGCACCGGCGAGGGGCAGCAACTCGTGGCGCACCCGGTTGCGCCAGAACTCGGGGCTGTCGTTGGTCTCGTCGTGGCGGGCCGCAACGCCGCGTGCGGCGACCAAGGCGTGCAGGTCGGCTCGCCGGACGTCGCGCAGTGGCTTGGTCGGGTCGTTCACCATCGGCGAGAGCCCGTCCACGCCCGCGCCGCGCAGCAGGTTGAGCAGCACCGTCTCGGCGAGGTCGTCCATCGTGTGCCCGGTCATGGCCCCCGGGGGCAGGACCGCGCGCCGGTGCTCGCGCGCTCGCGCCTCGAGGTTCGGACCCGGCGCGACCTCGACGTCGTGCACGACCACGTCGACGCCGAGTCGCGCGCCGAGGTCCTCGACGAAGCGGGCGTCGAGGCCGCTCGACTCGCGCAGGTGGTGATCGATGTGATGGACCCTCACCGCGAGACCCGCGTCAAGGGCGAGCAGCAGCAGCCCGACCGAGTCGGGACCGCCCGAGACGGCGAGGTCGACCGCGGTGCCGGCCGGTGGGAAGTGGCAGGCCCCGAGCAGCGCGTGCGCGTCGGTCGTCACGCCCGTAGGTTAGGCACTCGCCGGCGCGTAGTGCGCGCGCCAGCCCGCGCCCACGCGGGCCACGAGGTACGCGAGCGACGCGAGGGCGGTGATCCAGAAGCTCACCGGGCCGCCGATCCACACGCCGAGGAAGAGTCCGGCCCAGGCGCTCAGCAGCGCGAGCATCGTCGAGAGGACGAGCGCGCGCCAGGGGCGTCGCGTCACCACCTCCGCGGCCGCGGCGGGTGCGACGAGCAGCGAGAAGACGAGCAGCACCCCGACGATCTGGATCGCGACGACGGTCGTGATGGCGAGCAGGGCCATGAACAGCAGCGACAGCCCGCGCACCGATAGGCCCCTCGCCTCGGCGGACTGGGCGTCGACCGAGACGAAGAGCATCGGCCGGTAGACGAGCGAGACGACGAGCACGACCGCGATCGAGAGCGCGGCGACCAGCCACACGTCCCCGATCGTCACGCCGAGGATCTGGCCGAAGAGGATCGAGTAGGTGGCGTTCGCGTAGCCGCTGTAGAGCGAGATGAAGAGCACGCCGAGCCCGAGCGCCGCGGTGAGGGTCACGCCGACGACCGCGTCGCGGTCGTCGAGGGACGCGCCGCCGAGTCCGATCAAGAGCCCCGCGCCGAGACAGAACACCAGCAGCCCGGCGAGCGGCGAGAGCCCGAGCAGTACCGCGCCGGCCGCGCCGGCGAAGCCGATGTGACCGATGGCGTGCGCGGCGAAGGCCTGGCGGCGAAGGACGACGAAGTACCCGACGAGCCCGGCCGCGAAGGCGACGGCCGTCACGGCGTAGAAGGCGTTCTTCACGAAGGGCGTCATCAGCAGGGTCCACAGGCTCATTTGGTCACCTCGTCGTAGACCTCGGCGAAGTGCGCGTGGACGTCCTCGTGGCTGTGGTCGTGGCCGTGGGGGTGGGGGTGCGCGAACTCCTCCTCGAGTCCGACGATCACCCGCCGGCCCCGCGGGGTGACGACGATCTCGATCGGGTGGCCGTAGAGCTCGCTCAGCGTTTGCTCGTTCACGACGTCGCCGATGGCGCCGCTGCGGATCTGACGCCGGGCGATCCACAGGACCTGGTCGGTGATGGTGGCGAGCGGGTTGAGGTCGTGGGCGACGACGAGCAGGGCCGCCCCGGTGTTCACGCGCACCAGGTTGATCAGGTCGACGATCTCGGCCTGGGCCGCGATGTCGAGCCCCGCGAGGGGCTCGTCGAGCAGCAAGAGCTGGGGTCGAAAGACGGTCGCGTGCGCGAGGGCGATGCGCTGGCGCTGGCCGCCCGAGAGCGTGCGCAGGGGTCGGTCGGCGAAGCTCAGCGTGCCGGTGAGCTCG
>JAJXXB010000234.1 GCA_021781315.1 Actinomycetes bacterium
GGAGCATGGCCGTCAGTTCGTCGAGCCCCTGGGGGGTGACGAGGAATTCCAGCATGTCGTCCTCCTGGGCGAAGAGGCCCTCGATGGCCACGCGCCCGACGCCGCCGCGGATCAGGCCGACGACGCGCACGCTCTCGCCGAGGTTGAAGTGCGTCAACGGCCGTCCGGCGAGCACGTCGGGCACGATCCGCTCGACCAGGTGCAGGGTACCGGCACCATCGGTCCACTCGATCGAGTCGTCTGACGGCATCATCCAGCGCTTTACCTGCTGGGTCGTCCAGAGCGACGTGGCGACCGTTGGGATGCCTAGCTTCATGTAGATCTCGGCGCGCTGGGGGTCGTAGATGCGCGCGACGACGTTCTTGATCCGGTAGGTGTCGCGCGCGATGCGCGCGCAGAGGATGTTCGTGTTGTCCCCGCTCGTCACGGCCGCCAGGGCGTCGGCGTGGCCGGCCTCGGCCTTGAACAGGATGTCGCGGTCAAAGCCCGACCCGAGGAGCGTCTTGCCGTGGTAGCGGGTCAGTCGGCGGAAGGAGTCGCGGTTCTTGTCGATGATGACGACCGAGTGCCCGTCCTCAGAGAGCTGCATGGCCAATTCCGACCCGACACGGCCGCACCCGACCACCACGATATGCACCAGGTCATCAGACCACATTTCGCCCGTGGGGCGCAACCAACCAGGCGTCGGCGACCGGCGTCGCTTAGTGTACTCATGGTGTCGGAGGCCGATAAGCAGATAACGAGCAACACCCCGGTGTTGACCTCGCACGCCAACGTCTCGACCGTCTACCCCGAAACGCTGGGTTACCGGCTCAAGCGGATCCTGCTCGGCCGGCCGTACGTCACCGAGCAGCTGGGCGGGGAACGCCTGCGCCGCACCATCGCACTGGGCGTGCTCGCGCCCGACTGCATCTCGTCGTCGGCGTACGGCACCGAGGAGATCCTGACCCAGCTGACGCCCTACATCGGGCTCGCGGCCTTCGCGCTCGTCGTGCCGATCATGTTCGTGATCATCGGCGTGCTCTTCTTCGTCACGACGTCCTACCTCGACGTCATCAAGTACTACACGACCGCCGGCGGCTCCTACGTCGTGGCGCGTGACAACTTCGGTCCCAAGGTCGCCCAGATCGCCGCGGTGGCACTGCTCATCGACTACATCGTCACCGTGGCCGTGCAGTGCTCGGCCGGCACCGCCGCGCTGACGAGCGCCTTCCCGAGCCTCACGTACTACACGGTGCCGATCACCGTGGGCGTCGTGGTGATCCTCATCTACGGCAACCTGCGCGGCCTGCGCGAGGCGGGCAGCTACTTCGCCTTCCCGACCTATTTCTTCATCCTCATGCTCGGCGTCACGATCGTCGTGGGGTACGTGAAGAAGTTCGAGGGCACGCTGCACCACGTGGTCCAGCCCGCCACGCACCTGCTCGTCAAGCAGCAGCTCGGCCACCCCGGCAGCGGCCTGCTCTACGGGGTCGCCTTCCTCACGCTGCTGCGCGCCTACGCCAACGGCGGCTCGTCGCTCACCGGCCTCGAGGCCATCTCCAACGGCGTCGCGAGCTTCCGGCGCCCCGAGTCGCTGCACGCCCGCCAGACCCTCGTCGTCATGGCGTCGGTGCTCGCCTTCTTGCTGCTCGGCACGACCCTGCTCGCCGCCTGGACCCACGCGCTGCCCTTCGCGACGGGCACCCCGACCGTGGTCAGCCAGGAGGTCCAGGCGGTCTTCGGCCTGCACGGCATGGGCCACGTGATCTTCCTCCTGGTGCAGTTCTCGACGCTGCTGATCCTCTACACCGGTGGCAACACGTCCTTTAACGGCTTCCCATTCCTCGCCAACTACGTCGCGACCGACCAGTACCTACCCCGCCAGCTCACCAAGCGCGGCCACCGGCTCGCCTTCTCCAACGGCATCATCGTGCTCGGCGTCGTGTCGCTCACCCTGATCATCGTCTTTCGCGCCCAGGTCAACGGCCTGATCTCGCTCTACGCGATCGGCGTCTTCACGGGCTTCACCCTCGCGGGCGCGGGCATGGTCGCCCGGCACCTGCGCGAGCGCCAGAACAAGTGGCGCTTCGGCGTCGTGGTGAACGCGACCTCGGCCACGGTGACCGGGATCGTCGTGCTCGTCTTCGTGCTCGCCAAGTTCACCGAGGGCGCATGGATCATCGTGCTGGTCGGGCCGATCATGTACTACGGCCTGATCCGCTTCAACCGCCAGTACGTGCGCGAGGACGCGGCCTTCAACGCGAGCCGGGCCCGCGGGCTCGCGAGCATCCGCATGAACCGGGTCATCGTCTTCATCGACAACTACGACCTCGTGACCGAGCGCGCCCTGCAGTACGTCACGACGCTCAACCCCTATTCCATCCGCGCCGTGCACTTCGACATCGACCCGATGGTCACCAAGCGCCTCGAGCAGGCCTGGGGGGCGGCGAACACCACCTCGGCGGGGATCGCCCTGGAGATCGTCGAGTGCGAGGACCGGCGCGTGGATCGCGCGGCGCTCGAGCTGGTGGCCGACGTCGTGCGCGACCCCGACGTCTTCTGCATGGTGATCCTGCCGCGCCGGGGCTTCTCGTCGCGTTTCCAGCGGCTCTTGCACGACCGGACCGCCGACTCGATCGCCGGCGCGGTGATGCACATCCCGCGCACCGCGGCGACCATCATCCCGTACCGCATGGGCCGCCCGCGCGTGGTCGAGGGCCAGGCCGATGAGCCCACCATGAGCGACGAGGTAGTGCGCGGGGGCGTGCGCGAGGACGCCCACCTCGAGGCCGACGTCAAGCTGGCCGAGCGCTCCGGCGGCGCCTTCCCGATCGGGGGCCTGCGCCAGCGCCAGTTCGCCGAGATCGCCGGGCGCGTGCGGGCCATGACGATCAACCACGAGGGCGGCGTGCACGAGCTGCGCTGCGTGATCGCCGACAACTCGGGATCGGTGACCCTGGTCTTCCAGGGCCGCTCGAACGTCCCGGGCATCGAGCGCGGCACCCGGCTGCTTGTGCGCGGCACCATCACGTCGCTTCGCCGCGAGGCCGTTATCTTGAACCCGCAGTACGAGATCGTCGCCGCCCCGGCGAACGAGGAGTAGGCCCGCGAGGGTCTAAAACTGGTCGGGAACTGGGATTGGGCGCCGCGACCCGCGGTGCCTGGTCCGCCCGGGGCGGTGGTCTGTCTAGTTTGTAGGGCGGCGACGCCGAGGGCGGCGAAGGTAGTGAGGTGATGATGGCGCGAGCCTTAGTGATAGTGGAGTCGGTGGCCAAGGCCACGCGCATCCAGGGCATGCTCGGGCCCGACTACATCGTCAAGCCGTCGGTCGGGCACGTGCGCGACCTCCCCCAGAGCGCCGCCGAGATCCCCGCCTCGGTCAAGGGCGAGAAGTGGGCCCGCCTGGGGATCAACGTGGACGACCACTTCAAGCCCGTCTACGTGGTCAGCTCGGACCGGACCAAGGTCGTGGCCGAACTGCGCGCCGCCCTGAAGCAGGTCGACGAGCTCTACCTCGCCACCGACGAAGACCGCGAGGGCGAGGCGATCGCCTGGCACCTCGAGGAAGTCCTCAAGCCCAAGGTCCCGGTCAAGCGGATGGTCTTTCACGAGATCACGCCCACGGCCATCGAGCGGGCGGTGCGCGAGACCCGCGACCTGGACCTGAGACTCGTCGACGCCCAGGAGGGTCGCCGCTTCCTCGACCGGCTGGTCGGCTACGAGGTGTCGCCGGTCCTGTGGCGCGCGGTCGACAAGGCCCGCTCGGCGGGCCGGGTGCAGTCCGTGGCGATCCGGCTCGTCTGTGAGCGCGAGCGCGAGCGCATGGCGTTCACCTCGGCGTCGTGGTTCGACGTCGTCGCGACCCTCGTCGGGGCGTCGGGCACGCTCGAGGCGACCCTCGAGACCCTCGACGGCGCGAGCCTCGCGACCGGCAAGCATTTTGACGCCTCGGGCCGGCTCGACGAGACCGCCGGCGTCGCCGCCATCGACGCGGCGACGGCCGAGTCGATCGCGGACCGGCTGCCCACGGTGTCGGCACGCGTCGAGTCGATCACCGCCACTCCGCGCACCCAGCGCCCCCAGCCGCCTTTCATGACGTCCTCGCTGCAGATCGAGGCCAGCCGCAAGTTGCGCTTTGACCCCGAGCGAACGATGCGCGCCGCCCAGCGGCTCTACGAGCAGGGGTGGATCACCTACATGCGCACCGACTCGACGACGCTTTCGGACGAGGCGATCACCGCCGCGCGACGCCTCGCCGCCTCGCGCTACGGCGACGACTACGTCGCCGACCAGCCGCGCCGCTACGACCGCAAGGTGAAGAACGCCCAGGAGGCGCACGAGGCGATCCGGCCGGCCGGCGAGACCTTCCGCTCGCTCGAGGAGGCCCAGAGCCAGCTCGGCGGCGACGAGCTCGCCGTCTACGACCTCATCTGGAAGCGCACGATCGCCTCGCAGATGGTCGACGCGCGCCTCACCCAGCAGAAGGTCCGCTTCGCCGCGACCCTCGAGGGCGTCGCCGGCTTCGACGGACCCGTCGCGGTGGGGCTGGGCGCGAGCGGGCTGCGCATCGAGTTCCCGGGCTTTCGCCGGGCCTACGTCGAGGGGACCGACGACCCCGAGGCCGAGCTCGCGGACCAGGAGCGTCTGCTGCCGCCGCTCGCCCAGGGCGAGGACGTGGCGATCGACGACGCCACCGCCAAGGGCCACGAGACCCAGCCGCCCGACCGTTACTCCGAGGCGACGCTCATCAAGAAACTCGAGGACCTCGGCATCGGTCGCCCGTCGACCTACGCCTCGGTGATGAAGACGATCGACCGCCGCGGCTACGTGTGGAAGAAGGGCAAGTCGCTCGTGCCGGCCTTCCGCGCCTTCGCGGTGGTGAACCTGCTCGAGACCTACTTCGCCGACCTGGTCGACTACCAGTTCACCGCGGCGATGGAGGACCAACTCGACGAGATCGCCGAGGGCCGCCAGGAGCTCGAGCCGTGGCTGCACCGCTTCTACTACGGCGACCCGTCGGCCGCGACCGACTTCGCGCGCGTCGGGCTGCACCGCATGACCCACGAGACCCCCGAGTTCGACTTCGCGGCGATCAACTCGCTGCCCCTCGGCATCGCGCCCGACGGCCAGCCGGTGTCGGTGCGCTCGGGTCGATACGGGCCCTACCTCACCCACGCCGAGGACCGCGTCTCGATCCCCGAGGCCACCGAGCCCGACTCGCTCACCGTGGGGCGGGCCCTCGAACTGCTCGCGGCGCCGAGCAACGACCGCACCCTCGGCGTCGACGAGGCGACGGGCCTGCCGATCCTCTTGAAGGCCGGCCGCTTCGGGCCCTACGTGCAGGTCGGCGAGATGACCGACCCGAAGAACAAGCCCAAGACGGCCTCGCTCTTCTCGACCATGTCGCCCGAGACGATGACCCTCGAGGACGCGAAGCG
>JAJXXB010000164.1 GCA_021781315.1 Actinomycetes bacterium
AGTGCACGCCGTAGTGGCCGCCCGAGCCCTCGGCCAGGGCGTGGGCGACGAGGTTGGGCACGGCACCGATGCCCGTCTGCAGCGTGGCCCCATCGGGGATGAACGCGGCGGCGTAGGTGGCGATCGCCGCGTCCTCGGGCGTGCCCGGGTCGTTGGGAAAGACGACCGGCTCCAGGTCGGTCACGATGAGGGCGTCGACCTCGGCGACGTTGACGGTGTTGGCGTGTCCGGCGAGACCGGGCGTGCGCGGGTAGTGGGGTGAGACCTCGACGAGCAGGAGGCGGCGCGGGTCGCGTCCGGCGCGCCGGCACTCCTCTAAGGTCGCACCGTTGTAGAGCGAGACGGAGATGTCGCCGTTGGCGTCGGGCATCGATCCGGCGAGCATCATCACGCGGATCCCCAGGCGTTCCATCATCACGCCGTAGTGGCGAAAGAACGACGGTACGTACTGCACGTCGGCCCCGGCCGCCTTGTAGGCACGATCGGCGCCGCCCATGAACTGGCAGCGATAGTGGACGTTGGGGTGCAAGAAGACCTCGTGGCGCCCGAGCGAGAGTCCCCCGCAGATGGTCAGGTCCTCCCAATCGGTGCGCCGTGAGAGCGCGCCGAAGAGCGCCATCGGCGTCGCGGTGACCAGTCCGAAACCCACGCTGTCGCGCGCCCCGATCAGCGCTACCGCCTCGTCGGCGGTCATCTCGCGGGCCGTCATCGCAACATTCTGCCCGAACGGACCCGCTGTGCAAGGATTTTCCCGTGTCCGATCCCCTCGTCCTCGAGCTCTGGGCCGACGTCGTCTGCCCGTTCTGCAACCTCGGTCGCCACCAACTGGCCGACGCCTTAGCCCGCTTCGATCACGTCGACGACGTGGTGCTGATCCATCGCGCCTTCGAGCTCGACCCGTCGCTGCCGGCGGTGCCGTCGCGCAGCAATCCGGAGATGCTCGCCGAGAAGTACGGGATCTCGCTCGAACAGGTCGCCGAGATGCACGCGCGCCTCGAGGCCCAGGCCGCGACCCACGGGATGACCTGGACCCTCGCGGCGACCCGACCGGCCAACACCTTCGACGCGCACCGCCTCGTCGCCCTCGCCGCAGCCCAGGGCCGCGCCGAGGCGATGCTCGACGCGCTCTATGACGCCCACTTCAGCGAGGCGCGCCTGGTCAGCGACCACGCGGTGCTCGACGAACTGGCCGCGGCGGCCGGCGTCACGGGCAGCGCAGACCTCTGGACGAATGACGACTTCGCCGTCGAGGTTCGTCGCGACGAGGCACGCGCGAGCGAGCTCGGCCTACGCGGCGTGCCCGCCCTCGTGCTCGACTCCGCATTCCTGGTCAGCGGCGCCCAAGGGGCTGATGCCTTCTTCGACGCCCTGAACCGGGCCTGGGCCCGACGCGAGGGTCTCTAGGCCTCGTCGGCCGGCACGACCGCGGCGGTCGCCACCTGGTGTCCCTCGTCGAGGTTCATCACGCGCACTCCGGTCGCGTCGCGGCCCTGCGAAGTCACCTCGCGCACCGGCACGCGGATCAACACGCCGCCCGACGAGGCGAGCAACACCTCGTCGGCGAGGCGGACCATCAACGCCGCCACCACGAAGCCGCGCGCGGCGGTCAGGCGAATGGCCCGCACGCCCTGGCCGCCACGACCCTGGCGGTTGAAGCGCTCGGTCTTCACGCGCTTGCCGAACCCGGTGTTGGTCACGAGGAAGAGGTCCGCGTCGTCGCTCACGACGTCGAGGGAGATCGCCCAGTCGTCGTCCTTGAGCTTCACGCCACGTACCCCGGTCGCGTCGCGGCCCATCTCACGCACCTCGGTCTCCGAGAAGCGAATCGACATGCCGCGATAGGTCACCATCATGAGATCGTCGGATCCGCTCGTGGCCACCACGCGCACGACCTCGTCGCCCTCGCGCAGGTTGATCGCGATCCAACCCTCGCGGCGCGACTTGTCGTACTCGCTGAAGGCCGTCTTCTTCACGGTGCCGTTCTTGGTCGCGAAGACCAGGAACTTGTCGTCGGGGAAGTCCTTGGTCGTCACGATCGCCTGGATCGACTCGCCGGGCGACAGGTTGAGCAGGTTCACGATCGCGGTGCCCTTGGCGGTGCGGTCCTTCATCGGGATCTCGTGGCCGCGCAAGCGAAACACCCGCCCGCGGTTCGAGAACAACAAGACGTAGGCGTGAGTGGTCGTGTGCAGGATCTGGTCGACGAAGTCCTCGTCGCGCAGCTTGGCGCCCTGGACGCCGCGACCGCCGCGACCCTGGACGCGGAAGGCGTCGGCGGCGACCGACTTGACGTAGCCGGCGCGCGTCATCGTGATCACGATGTCCTCGTCGTCGATGAGATCCTCGGCCCCGAGCTCGCCTGGGTCGTTCACGATCTGCGTGACACGATCGTTCGCGTACTTGTCGCGGATCGCCGCCATCTCCTCGGCGATGACCGAACGCAGGCGGATGTCGGAGGCGAGGATCGCCTCGAGTTCGGCGATCGTCTCGCGCAGACGCGCCATCTCCTCGTCGAGCTCACGTCGACCCAGGCGCGTCAGACGGCCGAGGGTCATGTCCAAAATGTGGTTGGCCTGCTCCTCGGAGAACTCGAAGGGCGCCGCCATCAGGGCGGTGCGCGCCGACGGTCGGTCGTCGGAGGCGCGGATCGTCGCGATCACGGCGTCGAGCATGTCGATGGCCTTCAAGAGACCCTCGACGATGTGCGCCCTCGCTTGCGCCTTGGCCAGGCGGAAGCGGGAACGCCGCGTGACGACGTCGATCTGGTGGTCGATGTAGTGACCCAGCGCCTGGGCCAGGTTGAGCGTGCGCGGCACGCCGTCGACCAGGGCCAGCATGTTGACCGCGAAGGTCGTCTGCAGCGACGTGTTCTTGTAGAGCTTGTTCAAGACGACGTTGGCGTTGGCGTCTCGCTTCAATCGAATCACCAAGCGGGCCTGGCGGCCGGCCGAGTCGTTCTGGACCTCGGCGACGCCGTCGAGCTCGCCGCTCTTGACCAGGTCCTCGATCTTCTCTTCGATCGATTCGACCGAGACCTCGTAGGGGAACTCGGTGACGACGATGCGCGTGGAGCCGCGGTGCTCGTCGATCTCGGCGACCGCGCGCATCTTCACCGAGCCGCGTCCCGTGCGGTACGCGTCGAGGATGCCCTGGCGGCCGAGGATCTGCGCGCCCGTGGGAAAGTCCGGACCCTTGACGAAGGCCATCAGGTCGTCGGGGGTGGCGTGGGGGTTGGCGAGCAGGTGCAACGCCGCGTCGACGACCTCACCAAGGTTGTGCGGGGGGATCTTGGTGGCCATGCCCACCGCGATGCCCTGAGAGCCGTTCACCAGCAGGTTGGGAAAGCGCGACGGCAGCACGGTGGGCTGCATCGTCGAGTTGTCGTAGTTCGGCTCGAAGTCGACCGTCTCTTCGTCGATGGAGTCGAGCATTTCGAGGGCGAGCGGAGCCAAGCGACACTCGGTGTACCGCATGGCAGCCGCGCCGGCGTTCAGGTCACCGAAGTTGCCGTGTCCACTGATGAGCGGGTGACGCATCGCGAAGTCCTGGACCATGCGCACGAGCGCGTCGTAGATCGCTGAGTCGCCGTGGGGGTGGTAGGTGCCCATGACTTCGCCCACGACCTTGGCGCACTTGGTGTGGGGCCGGTCGGGGCGCAGACCCTGGTCGAACATGGAGTAGAGGATGCGACGGTGCACGGGCTTCAAGCCGTCGCGCGCGTCGGGCAGAGCGCGGCTGACGATGACCGACATCGAGTACTCGAGGAACGAGCGTTCCATCTCGAGGTTGATCTCGATGGGTTCGATGTAACCCAGCACCTCGTCGGGGTCGGGCGTCGGAGTAGGGGTCTTGCGGGCCATGATCTCTCCTAGATGTCCAGGAACCGGACGTCTTTGGCGTTCGTCTGGATGAAGTGGCGCCGCTGGGGTACGTCGTCACCCATCAGGATCGAGCAGACCTCATCGGCCAGGGCCGCCTGCTCGACGGTGATCTGCAAGAGGGAACGCTTGGTGGGGTCCATCGTCGTCTCTTTGAGCTCGTCGTAGTCCATCTCGCCCAAGCCCTTCAGGCGCTGGAAGTCGTTCTTGTGGTCGGGGTGCTCGGCGAGGAACTGGGCCTTCGCCGCGTCGTCGCGCAAGTAGACCTTCTCCTTGCCGACCAGCGTCGAATACAGCGGGGGCTGCGCCACGTAGACGTGGCCGTTATTGACGAGCTCGGTCATCTGGCGGAAGAAGAACGTCAACAGCAGCGTGCGGATGTGGCTGCCGTCGACGTCGGCGTCGGCGAGCAGGATGATCTTGTCGTAGCGGATCTTGGACACGTCGAAGTCCGCCTCGACGCCCGCGCCGATGGCGGCGATCAGCGCCTGGATCTCGGTGTTCTTGAGGATTTTGTCGCTGCGCGCCTTCTCGACGTTGAGGATCTTGCCGCGGATCGGCAGGATCGCCTGCACGCGCGGGTCGCGCGCGTCCTTGGCCGATCCCCCGGCCGAGTTGCCTTCGACGATGAAGAGTTCGCACTCGCGCGACTCGCGAGAGGAGCAATCCACGAGCTTGCCCGGCAGTCCGGCGCCGTCGAGCGCCGACTTGCGACGGGTGAGGTCGCGGGCCTGGCGCGCGGCGATGCGCGCGCGCGAGGCCTGCACGGCCTTGGCGACGATCTGACCGCCCTCGCGGGGGTTCTCCTCGAGCCAGTCGGCCAGCTTCTCATTCGTCGCGCGCTCGACGAGGGAGCGAATCGAGACGTTGCCGAGTTTTCCCTTGGTCTGACCCTCGAACTGGGGTGAGACGAGCTTGACCGAGACGATCGCGGTGAGGCCCTCGCGGATGTCGTTGCCCTCGAGGTTCTCGTCCTTCTCCTTCAACAGGTTGCGCTTGCGCGCGTAGCGGTTGACGACATTGGTGATCGCCTTGCGAAATCCCTCTTCGTGCATGCCGCCCTCGATGGTGGCGATGCCGTTAGCGAAGGAGTGAATCGACTCGTAGTAGCCGGTGTTCCACTGGAAAGCGACCTCGACCTCCTGGTCCTCCTCGGACTGCTCGTAGAAGCCGACCTTCCGAAAGAGCGACTCCTTGGAGTTGTTGAGGTGGCGCACGTAGTCCACGATGCCGCCGGAGTACTTGAAGGTCTCCTTGGCCTCGCGCCCGGCGCGCTCGTCGGTGAAGCGAATCTCGAGGCCGCGATTCAAGAAGGCCATGATCTGGAGGCGCTCGGTCACCGTCTGGGCGCGAAACTCGACGTCGTCGAAGATGCTCGGGTCCGGCGTGAAGGTCACCGTGGTTCCGGTGCGTCCCCGCGGCGCCGATCCCGTGACGCGCAGCTTGCCCTGGGGGACGCCACCGTCGCGGAACTCGAGCACGTGGTGATCGCCGTTGCGATCGACCTCGAGGACGAGGTGAGTGGAGAGCGCGAGAT
>JAJXXB010000147.1 GCA_021781315.1 Actinomycetes bacterium
GACCTGGGCCAGCACCCGATCGAGGCTCGCGTTTCTCGCCGGGCCCGTGCGCAGCAGATACGTGCCGTAGGCGGTGGCGCTCGAGACGGCGATCGTGTTCTGAATCGCGGTGCCGAAAGAACCGCCCAGCTGCTGGGCCGTCGAGAGAACGGCCGAGGCCGCGCCGGTGTCGCGCGGGGCCACGTTGAAGAGGGCCATCGACGACAGGCTCACGAAGACCAGTCCAAGACCGAGGCTCGCGACCACCATCGCCGGCATGACGTGGGCGACGTACCCGCTGGTTGGCGTGACGTAGGAGAGGAACCACAGGCCGGCCGCGGCCATCAGGGCCCCCACCGTGGCCAGGGGGCGCGGGCCGAGTCGCGGGAGCAATTGGCTCGCGGTCACGGCCGAGACGATGATCCCCACCGAGAAGGGCATGAAGACGAGCCCGGTCTTGACCGCTGAGTAGTGGTGAACGTCCTGGAAGTAGAAGGTCATGAAGAGGAACATGCCCATGAGGGCCATGGCGACGAGGATCTGGGCCAGGAACGACCCGCCGCGCACCCGGTCGGTGAGCAGGCGCAGGGGCAAGAGGGGCTCGCGCCGGCGCGACTCGATCACAAAGAACAGCCCCAAGAGCACGGCGCCCGCGGCGATGAAGGGCCACGCACCATTCGAGCCCCAGCCGTCGGTCGACGCCTTGAAGACGCCGTAGACGACGCTCACCATCCCGGCGGTGGCGCTGAGCGCCCCGGGCACGTCGTAGTGGGGGTGTCCTTCGACCTTGGACTCGCGGATGTTCGGCGCGGCGAGGACCAGGGCGAGGATCGCCATCGGGGTGTTGACGAAGAGGCACCACCGCCACGAGAAGTACTGGGTCAAGAGCCCCCCGGCGATCAAGCCGATCGCCGCGCCGACGCCGGCGAGCGCCCCGTAGACGCCAAAGGCCCGGGCCCGTTCGCGCGAATCGGTGAAGGTCACCGAGATCAACGAGAGCGCCGCGGGCGCGAGCAGGGCGCCAAAGACGCCCTGGAGCGCCCGGGCCGAGTAGAGCATGGCCTGGTTCTGGGCGAAGCCCCCCAGCAGCGACGCGCCGGCGAACCCCGCGAGGCCGGCCATGAAGGCCTTCTTGCGCCCGAGGTAGTCGCCGACGCGCCCACCGAGCAGCAGAAAGCCGCCGAAGGTGAGCGTGTAGGCCGTGACCGCCCACTGGTAGTCCTTGGGCGCGATGTTCAGCCCGCCCATCGACGCGGGCAGCGCCGCGTGCGGCAGGGCGATGTTGACGATCGAGGCGTCGAGCACGACCATGAGCTGGGCGATGGCGATCACGAACAGCGCGTACCAGCGCCGCGGATCCGGCGCATCGCCGGACGTGACCTTCTCGGTGAACGTGGACATGGTCAGACCCCCCTGCGCCAGTATTGCCGCTCCGGCCCCGCGTGCCGCGCACTTCGCGACACGTGGCCACCTCGTGGTCTAGAGGAAGGCCTCGAGCGGGGTGTAGGGAAGGCCGTGCGCTTCGGCGACGGGGCCGTAGGTGACCGAGCCGTTCACGACGTTCACGCCCTCGGCGAGCGCCGCGTCCGCCACGACCGCGTCGCGCCAGCCCTTGTTGGCCAGTTCGAGCGTGTAGGGCAGCGTGGCGTTGGCCAGCGCGTAGGTCGAGGTGTTGGGCACCGCGCCCGGCATGTTGGCCACGCAGTAGAAGATCGATCCGTTGACCTCGAAGACCGGGTCCGAGTGCGTGGTCGGTCGCGTCGCCTCGAAGCACCCGCCCTGGTCGACGGCGATGTCCACGAGCACCGAGCCCGCCTTCATCTGGGCGACCAGGTCGTTGCTCACGAGCTTGGGGGCCTTGGCGCCCACGACGAGCACCGCGCCGATCACGAGGTCGGCGTCAATGCAGGCCTCCTCGATCGCGTGCGTCGACGACGCGATGGTCTGGACGCGACCATCGAAGTGGTGATCGAGCGCGCGCAGGCGCTCGAGGTTGCGGTCGATGATCTTCACGTTGGCGTGCAGCCCGACGGCGAGCGTCGCCGCCGACAGACCCGACACGCCCGCCCCGATCACCACGACGTTGGTGGGTGCCACGCCGGGCACGCCACTGATCAGAGCGCCGCGTCCGCCGCCCGGGCGCATGAGGTGATACGAGCCCACCAGGGGCGCCATGCGGCCGGCGACTTCGCTCATGGGAGCGAGCAGCGGCAGCGAGTTGTTGGCCAGGCGCACCGTCTCGTAGGCGATCGACACGTTGGAGGCGGCCATCAGCGCGTCGGTGCACTCGCGCGACGCGGCCAGGTGCAGGTACGTGAACAGGATCTGGTCCGGGTGGGCCTTCAAGCGCTCGTACTCGGGGGCGACCGGCTCCTTCACCTTGAGCAGCAGCTCGGCCTCGGCCCAGACGTCGTCCGCGCTGTCGAGAATCGTCGCGCCGGTGGCCACGTAGTCCTCGTCGGAGATCGACGATCCCACGCCGGCGCCGCGCTCGACCAGGACGCGATGTCCCGCCACGACGAGCTCGCGCACGCCGGCCGGGGTCAGCGCGACGCGGTTCTCGTCGGTCTTGATTTCCTTGGGTACTCCGATGATCATCGTTGATCGCTCTTTCTGCTCACTGCCGTTGGCGACGCCACTAGGCCTCGATGTTGTGCATCACGTGCTTGATGCGCGTGTAGTCCTCGAAACCGTAGACCGAGAGGTCCTTACCGTATCCCGAGCTCTTGAATCCGCCGTGGGGCATCTCGGCGACCATCGGGATGTGGGTGTTGACCCACACGCAGCCGAAGTCGAGGTCGCGCGTGAAGCGCATGGCCCGGCCGTGGTCCGCGGTCCAGACCGAGGAGGCGAGCCCGTAGTTCACGCCGTTGGCGAACTCGAGTGCCTGGGCCTCGTCGGTGAACTTCTGGACCGTGATGACGGGCCCGAAGATCTCGTTCTGGATCATCTCGTCGTCCTGGTGCAGGTCGGCCACGACCGTGGGGGCGATGAAGTAGCCCGCGTCGCCCACGCGCTCACCGCCCGCGGCGAAGGACGCGTGCTGGGGCTTGCGTCCGAGGAACCCGGTGACGCGCTGAAGCTGGTTGGCGTTGTTGACCGGTCCGAAGAGGGCGTCGTCGCTGTCGGGCTGGCCGATGATCGTGTGCTTGGCCTGGTCGGCGAGAGCGTCGACAAAGTCGCCGTAGACCTTGGGCCCGACGAGGACGCGCGTCGCCGCGGTGCAGTCCTGGCCGGCGTTGAAGAAGCCCGCGATGGCGATGCCCTCCGCCGCGGCCGCGAGGTCGACGTCGTCAAAGACGATGACCGGGGCCTTGCCGCCCAGTTCGAGGTGCACGCGCTTGAGCGTCTGCGAGGCGGTCGCGGCGACCTCCATGCCCGCGCGCACCGAACCCGTCACCGAGACCATCGCCGGCACCGGGTGCTCGACGAGGGCCCGACCGGTGTCGCGGTCGCCGCAGACCACGTTGAAGACGCCGGCGGGAAGGACCTCGGCCATCAACTGGGCCATGAAGAGCGTTGAGGCCGGCGTCGAGTCGCCGGGCTTGAGCACCATCGTGTTGCCCGCCGCGATCGCCGGGGCCCACTTCCACACCGCCATCATCATCGGGTAGTTCCAGGGCGTGACCGCGCCGCACACGCCGACCGGCTCGCGCCGTACGTAGGACGTCATGCCCGCCATGTACTCGGTGGCCCCGCGGCCCTCGAGCAGACGCGCCGCGCCCGCGAAGAATCGAATCTGGTCGAGCATCGGCGGCATCTCTTCGGCGAGCGTGACCGCGATGATCTTGCCGGTGTTCTCCGCCTCGACGGCGACGAGCTCATCCTGACGGGCCTCGAGGAGATCGGCGATCTTCAAGAGGGCGCGCGAGCGCTCCGACGGCGTGGTGCGACGCCACGCAGCGAAGGCCTTGGCCGCGACCTGGACCGCGGCGTCGATGTCCGAGGCGTCCGACACCGGCATCTCGGCGAAGGGCTGGCCGGTGGCCGGGTTGATCAACTCGGTGTACGTTCCCGACTTCGGCGCGACGTACTCTCCCCCGATGAAGTTTTCTAGGCGACGCATGGTTCCCTCCTCGTGACCGGTTCAACCGGCGTGACAACAGCCACTCTTACAGACCCGCGCGGGGCCGCGCAAACCCTGGTCGAAGGAAAAAGTACCTCCGGGGGGTATTTACGACGCATTCCGTCGTCGAGAGGCCCTATACTGTTCGTATCCGCAGCCACGGGGCCATCGGCCACCGAGCGGGGAGAAACCAATGCCAGGACCTACGTCACCACGCCAAACCAAGACGGGCGAGCGCAACCTCGACGTCACCACGGCGCCGGGCGGTCTTGACTCGATCGATCGACAGATCATCAGCCACCTCCAGCGCGACGGTCGCCGCCCCTACGGGGCGATCGCCGAGGACGTGGGTCTCTCCGAGGCCGCGGTGCGTCGGCGCGTGCAGCGCCTCAAGGACGCCGGCGTGATGCAGATCGTCGCCATCACCGACCCGCTGCAGTTGGGCTTCGGTCGAGAGGCACTGGTCGGCATCCGCTGCCACGGCGACGTGCGCTTGGTGGCCGACAAGATCGCGGCGATCGAGGAAGCGAACTACGTGGTCATGACCGCGGGCAGCTTCGATCTGATCGCCGAGTTGATCGCCGTCGACGACAACGCGCTCGTTCACCTTCTCAATGATTCGATCCGCTCGATCCCGGGCGTGACCGAAGTTGAAACCTTTCTGTATTTGAAACTTTCAAAGCAGACCTATGCATGGGGGACCAAATGACAATCCACGAAATGATTACGGACGGAATCGCCGTCACGAATCCCGAACACGAGAGCCATACGTTCTCGGAGAGGGCCCGGCGCAACCTCTGGCTGCAGATGTCACGAATGGGTTCGTACTCCGAGACCAACGAGATTCCGATCATGGTTCGCGGAGAGGGCACGTACGTCTACGACGCCAACGGCACGCGCTACTTCGACGGCCTGTCGGGACTGTTCACGAACTCGCTCGGCCACGGGCGCACCGACATCGGACAGGCCGCGGCCAAGCAGATCGGTGAGCTCGGCTTCTTCCCGCTGTGGACCTACGCCCACCCGCGGGCCATCGAGCTGGCCGAGAAGATCGCCAGCCTGACTCCCGGCGACCTCAATCGAGTCTTCTTCACCACCGGTGGCGGCGAAGCGGTCGAGAGCGCCTGGAAGCTGGCTCGCCAGTACCACCGCCTGCGCGGCGACGTGGATCGCTACAAGGTGATCAGCCGCGACGTGGCCTACCACGGCACGACGATGGGCGCCCTGACGATCACCTCGCTCGACGGCTACCGCAAGCCGTTCGAGCCGCTCGTTCCCGGCGCGATCAAGGTGCCGGCGGTGAACTT
>JAJXXB010000211.1 GCA_021781315.1 Actinomycetes bacterium
CTTCGCGCACTCGGCCGGCGCGGTGCCCCTCGACGTCACGGGGGCAAACGTGGACTTCGCCGCGGGCTGCACCTACAAGTACTTAAACGGTGGCCCCGGCTCGCCGGGCTTCATCTACGTGCGCTCCTCGTTCCAGGGCGTCCTCGAGAACCCGATCCCCGGCTGGCTCGGTCACGCGCGGCCCTTTGACTTCGAGCTCGAGTACGCGCCGGCGTCGGGCATGCAGGCCTTCGTCACGTCCTCGCCCTCGATCGTGGCGCTGGCCGTGCTCGACGGCGCCCTCGACGTCTGGAACAAGGTGACCATCGACGCGGTGCGCGCGAAGAGCCTGGTGCTGACCGACCTCTTCATCGACCTGGTCGAGGCGCGCCTACCCGGGGTCTTCACGCTGGCCACGCCGCGCGAGCACGCCCGGCGCGGCAGCCAAGTCTCCCTGCGCCACCCCCAGAGCTACGGCGTGGTCCAGGCGATGATCGAGCGCGGGGTCATCGGCGACTTCCGCGATCCCGACATCGCGCGCTTTGGCTTCACGCCGCTGTACCTGCGCTACGTGGACGTCTACGACGCGGTCGAGCACCTCGTCGAGGTGATCGAGAGCGAGGACCACCTGGCCCCGCGCTTCGCGGTGCGCCAGGCCGTCACCTGAGTCACTGGCTGAAGATCACCGTGCGCTCGCCGACGATCGTCACGCGATCCTCGGCGACGAGACGCACCGCGCGCGCGAGCACCGTGCGCTCGATGTCGCGTCCGAGGCTGACCATGTCCTCGGGCCGATGCGCGTGGGTCACGCGCACGACGTCCTGATCGATGATGGGTCCCTCGTCGAGGTCAGAGGTGACGAAGTGGGCCGTCGCGCCGATCAGTTTCACGCCGCGCTCGTAGGCCTGGTGGTAGGGGCGCGCGCCGCGAAAGCCCGGCAGGAACGAGTGGTGGATGTTGATCACCCGCCCGCTCAGTTCGGCGCAGAGCTCCGGTGAGAGGATCTGCATGTAGCGCGCGAGCACGACGATGTCGACCTCGTAGGCGACGAGGAGGGCGCGCAGCTGGTCCTCGGCCGCGGTCTTGGTCGCCGCGGTGACCGGGATCACGTGGAAGTCGACGCCGTGGCGCGCGGCGAGAGGCTCTAAGTCGGGGTGATTGGAGACGACCGCCACGATGTCCAGTGGCAGGTCCCCGTGGTCGCGACGGTAGAGCAGGTCGGCCAGGCAGTGGTCGAAGGTCGAGACCATCACGAGAGCGCGACGGGGCTCGTCCTCGTCGCGCAGTCCGATCGCGGGGCGAAAGCGCGCGAGGTCGAGAGCGAGTCGCTCGCGCACGGTGGTCGCGTCGACGTCGGACTCGAAGCGCGTACGCATGCAGAACTGGCCGGTCACCGGATCGGTGAACTGGTCGTTCTCCAGGATGTTGCCGCGAACGGCGACGATGGCGCCCGAGGCGGCGTGCACGATGCCCGGCTGATCCGCGCAGCGCAGCGTCAGCACGAAGACGTTCACCGGGCCTACTTGTACGAGTAGAACCCCTGGCCCGACTTGCGGCCCAGGAGTCCCGCCTGGACCATGCGCGAGAGCAGGGGTGGCGTCGCCAGGTGGCTCTCCTTGAACTCCTCGTAGAGCGATTCGGCGACCGCGAGCGTGGTGTCCAAGCCGATCAGGTCGGTCAGGGCGAGCGGGCCCATCGGGTGCGCGCAGCCCACCACCATGCCGGTGTCGATGTCGTCGGCGGTGGCGAATCCGGACTCGAGCATGCGGATCGCCGAGAGCAGGTAGGGGATCAGCAAGGCGTTGACGACGAAGCCCGCACGGTCCTTGGAGTCGATGACCTTCTTGTTGAGCGACGTGGTGGCGAAGTCCTTGATGCGCGACGTCGTCTCGGGCGCGGTGAGCAGAGAGGAGATCACCTCGACCAGGCGCAGCACCGGCACCGGGTTGAAGAAGTGCATGCCGATGACCTGCTCGGGACGGCGCGTCGCCATGGCCAGCTTGATGATCGGGATCGAGGAGGTGTTGGTGGCGAGGATGGCCGTCGGGTCGCTCACCACCGCGTCGAGGCGCTTGAAGACCTGGACCTTGGTGGCCTCGTCCTCGGCGACCGCCTCGATCACGAGCTGGCGGTCGGCGAAGCGGGTGAAGTCCTCGGTGAAGCTGAGGTTCGAGCGCGCCAGGTTGGCCTCCTCCTCGGGCATCTTGCCCGCGGCGACGGCGCGGTTCAGTGACTTCTCGATGCGCGCGACGCCGCTCGCCAGGGCCTCGGCGTTGCGCTCGAGGACGATCACGTCCGAACCGGCGCGCGCCGCGATCTCGGCGATGCCCGAGCCCATCAGGCCGCAGCCGACTACACCAATACGATCCACGGGGACCTCCTTGTTCGTGGGCCGACGGGCCCGCGCCCTTGAAGTGTAGGTCGCCCGGGTCCGGACCCCGCGAGGCGGCGCCCGGCGTTCACTACCATGTCCTCGTGGCGGCGTGGCCGCCGGAGAGGCTCGATCATGGACACCGTCAACATCATCGTGGAGATCCCGCGGGGCAGCCAGAACAAGTACGAGTACGACCACGAGAACCACATGATCTTCCTCGACCGGCACCTCGTGGTCTCGATGGGCTATCCGGCCGAGTACGGCTTCATCCCCGACACCCTGGGTGGCGACGGCGACCCGCTCGACGCGCTGGTCCTGACCGCGTACCCCACGTTCCCGGGCTGTCTGATCAAGGCCAAGATCCTCGGCATGTGCCTGATGACCGACGAGAAGGGCGAGGACGCCAAGCTCCTCGCCGTGCCCGCCTACGACCCCACCTGGAAGGACGCCACCGACATCGCCGACGTGCCCAAGGCCGAGCTCGATCGCATCGCGCACTTCTTCACCGTCTACAAGGACCTCGACGAGGGCAAGTGGATGAAGGTCGAGAACTGGGTGGGACGCGACGCGGCCCTCGCCGAACTGGCGGCCTCGAGGGACCGCTTCAGCCACTAGGTTGCGTGGCGTGGAGCCATCCACGCCGTCGCGCGCTCGCGGGTACCTGGTGAGCCTGGCCGCCACCCAGGCCATCTTCTTCACGCTCCTCGCCTGGTGCGTGGCGATCGATCACTCGGCGACGGCCCAGACCGACGGCATCTCCTTCTACGGCGTCTATCACCGCACGATCGTCCTCTTGGCCCTCGCCTTCGTCGCGGCGGCCTGGGGGCTGTGGCGCGCCGCCGGCGACTACGCCAGCCTGAGCGCGCCGGCCTTCACCGTCTACGGCGTGCGCGTGGTGGCCCTCGGGCTCTTCGTCGTGATCGCCACGCCCTTTAACCAGGGGACGTTCCTCAACTGGACCCACATGACCGCGGGAGTCGCCATGGCGCTCGTCCAGGCCGGGATCACGATCACCCTGGTGCGACGGTTCTCGCGACCGGCGTCGTGGAGCGCGTTCGTCGTCCAGCTCTTCGGGGGTCTGCTGGCGGCGTTCTCCCTGCCCGACTGGCACTTTCCCTACATGCTGGCGGGCGAGGTGATCTACCAGGCGGGATTCGCGGTGTCGCTGCTCACCTGGATGGTGGCGCTGCCCGCGCCGCTCTCAGTTCAGGCGGCGACCATCGAGTAGGCGATGACGTGCAGGGCGCGCAGCCAGTCCTCGTTGGAGATCGCCAGGTTCTGCTCGCCCTGGAGGGCGATCTGGCCGAAGAACAGCGCGTACCACACGCGCGCGAAGGCGATCGCGGTGACCCCCTCGGCGAGCAGCCCCTTGGACTCGAGCGGGGTGACCCAGTGCACGATCAACTCGCCGGCCTCCTCCTTGGCCGCGAGGATGCCGGCCGAAGCCGCCTGGTTGTGCTGGGCGAAGGACATCGACTCGATGCGCAGCAGCCGCCCCTCGGTGCGCTCGGGCGTCTGGGCGTCGTAGATCATCTGCGAGAGCGCCGCGCGCAGATCGTCGGTCGTCTCCACCTCGCGCAGGGGCGTGGTGAAGGTCTCGGCGTTACCCACCAGCACCTGGCGGTAGCGGTGCACGATGGTGGCCGCGATGAGGCCCTCGCGGTCCTCGAAGTAGCTATAGAGCAGGGCGACTGAGATGCCGGCCTCCATGGCGACGCGCTTGACCCGGAACTGGGTCAGGCCGTGGCGCTCGATCTCGTGGGCGGCCGCCTCGAGGATCTTGTCGCGCGTCACACCGCGAGATTACTGCCGTTTCGTGAGGCCCTCCTAGAGCTCGACGTCCCAGTCGCGGGTGGTGAGGATCTCGGCCAGGCGCGCGAGGAAGCGCGCCGCGTAGGCCCCGTCGATCACCCGGTGATCGAAGGTGAGGGCCACCAGGCCCACCGAGTGGATGGCGATCGACTCGCCACCGGTCGCGTCGGTCACGACCACCGGCTTGCGGGTCACCCCGTCGGTCGAGAGGATCGCGACCTGGGGCTGGTTGATGATCGCGCCGGTCATCAACGTGCCGAAGGGTCCGGGGTTCGTGATGGTGAAGGTGCCCTTGGCCGTGTCGTCCACGGTCAGCTTCTTGGTGCGGGCCCTTGTGGCGAGGTCGCGCACGGCGCGGGCCATCTCGAGGAGACCCTTCGCCGGCGCGTCGCGCACCACCGGCACGATGAGTCCCGCGCCCTCCACGTCGACCGCGATGCCCAGGTTGATGTCGTGGTGCACCACGAGCGCGTCCTCGCCGACGGAGGCGTTGAGGTGGGGGAACTCGCGCAGGGCCTCGACGACCGCGAGCGCGTTGAAGGGCAGGTAGGTCAGCGAGAAGCCCTCGGCCTCCTTGAAGGCGGCTCCCACGCGACGGCGCAGCGCGTCGACGCGCTCGTAGTCGATCTCGCGGGCCATCAGCGTGTGCGCACTGGTCGCCTTGGAGCGCACCATGTGCTCGGCGGTGAGTCGGCGGATCTTGGTGAAGGGGATCACCTCGTCGCCGCCTCGCGGCGTGGGTCCGGCCGCGATGGCCGCCTCGACGTCCTTGCGCGTGAGACGCCCCTGGGGGCCGGTGCCGGTGACGTCGCTCGCGCTCAGGCCGCTCTCGCGCAGCAGCTTGCGCACCACGGGAGAGAGTGACTCGCCGGCGTTCTCGGGTGCGGACGTCGCGGCCGTGGCGGCGACGTGGGCGAGGACGTCGTCGCGGGTGAGACGTCCCTGGGGACCGGTGCCGGTGACGTCGCTCGCGTCGAGGCCGTGCTCGGCGAGGAGGCGTCGAACGACCGGTGAGAGTGGCGCGTCGCTCGTTGCCCGCTCGGCGCGCGCGGGTCGCTGCGCGCTCGCGCTCGCACTCGTGGCCGCGGAGGCGGAGGCTGAGGTTAAGGACGGAGCCGCGTCGCCGGCCGCGTCGTCGTCGCCGATGATGGGGAGCACCCTTCCGA
>JAJXXB010000257.1 GCA_021781315.1 Actinomycetes bacterium
CGTTGCCCTCCTTGGGACTACTCGCGGTGGCACTCGCGACCGCTCGAAGCGCGGGGACACGAGCTCGAACATCAACCGAACGAACACCACCCTCTATTCGCAGGTCACTCATCGGGACCCCGCACGTTCGATTCGCCGTACGGCGCGTGCGAGAGAGCACCGTCGCGTAGCGACGCTTCGATAGCGCAACGCTCGTCGCTGATCCGACGGCCGTCGCGGCGCGCTGTCCAGGGCCGCAACGTCAGCATGATGGGTTTGGCGGCGCGCAACATGAGGAGGGCGTGGCCAACACGTAGCAGTCGGATCGTGCTCGGGTCCAACACCGAGCTCCGACGCGTGGACACCGACACCGCGCGTCCCCCACCGGCCTGGCGCGTCGTCGAGATCTCGGGGCTGTCGCGCTCGCCCATGAGTTGGGCGATGTCGCGGAGGTCACTCGCGTTACTCGAGCCACCGAGAATCACCTTCGTGGTCGCTGAGTCCCAGATGGCCTGGGCCTGTTCGTGGCCCCAGCGACTGCGGGCTTGGGCGAGTGACTGTAAGACCGCGACCGTCGTAACGCCCGTCCCTCCCCCTTCGCTCATCAGCGCCCCGAGTGACGGCAACGGATAGTTCGCCGCCTCATCGAGAACGAGCGCGAGTGGCGGATCGAGTCGCGCCCCACTCGAGGCGCTCGCGATCACGCGGGCCGTTTCGACCACGTCCTCGATGAGGGCCGAGACGAAGTTCGCGGTCGCGAAGGCGCCCGAACTAGTGCCGAGGAGATAGAGCGTGCCGTGGTCTGCCAAAAAGTCCGCGGGGTCAAACTGTGCACCAGGCTGCGGGCTCAGCTGCTCGATGACCTTGGGGCTCGCGAGCGGCGCGAAGACGCTACTCACCACCGACCAGATGTTCGCGCGGGGACGCGGCTCTAGCCCGACGATGCCACCGAGGGCGCTTCCCCACTGGGGGGTCGCGGTGCTCGTGGTCTTTAGGACCTCGACGGCCTCCTTCGCCTCGTCGGGCGACAAGCTCCAGCGATAGAGATCGGTGACGGATCGCTTCGCGACAGCGGCCGCCTGGAGGAGACAGCGCACCACCACCTCGGTCTGCTGCTGCCAGAAGTTCGCGTCCTGCACGCCCCCGGCCGCACCCGCACAGAGGGCGGCCGCGCGCATCATCGCCGTCTGGGGGTTCTCACAGCCGCGAATGGGCGACCAGCGCAGTCCGCCCTCCACACCGAGCGCCAACCCCTGGGGATCAAAGACTCCGACGGGACCGAGCTTCATCCGCGCGCTGATCGTGGCGGCGAGATTGTCCGGGCGAGTGCTCGTCGTGACGACGGCCCCTGGTGCGTCGAGGATGAACGGGATGACGAGGTGGAGACCCTTGCCACTTCGCGGGGGTCCGAGGATGACCATCGAGTCTTCGACACTGGCGTAGCACGGCACTCGGCGACTCGTCCCCAAGAAGAACCCGAGATCAGACGGTTGAGGTTTTACCATCGACGGCCGCAGAATCGCCCCTCGAGCCACGAGGTGACGGGCGCCGGCCGCCGCCACCACCTCGTGGCGCTCGGCCAATCCGGCGATGCGCGTCGGGTCGTCTGACTGCTCACGCGCGCTTCGTCGAACGAGGCGAGCCACCAACACGCTCGCTACCCCGCCGAGGACGACGACCGCCGAGGTCACCGTCCAGTAGAGCCACGCGGGCCCAACGGGAACCCGCCAGGCCGTAGCCGGGTGGTCGACGTGCGCGAAGGCCGTCAGTGATCCGCTTAAGTGCCTCGTCGGCAGTCCGTGGCCCGAGAGGAGTGCCGCGAGTAGTCCCCCGGCGACGAGGAGGAGAAACCCGACGAATAGGACGGCCAACGCCCCGAGGGCCAGGTCTTCTGATTGATAGCGCGAGGTCGTGGCAGTCATCAGCCGACCATCCGCTGGTTCGTATCGAACAGGGACAATTCATTCGGCGTGCAGATATGGCGTACGACGAAGGATCGTTCACCAATGCGCCAGAGGCCCTCACCGCGCGCGAGGCTCGCGAGTTGGTCGGTTTCAGTCGAGGACAGACCGAGGGCCGCGCCGGTCTTTATGTCCTCACCCGATTCCTGGGCGTAGATGACCTTCGTCGAACAATCCGCGAGCAGCCCGAGTGCGAGGTTGCGCGCCTCGGAGTCTCGTTCTCCAACGGCGTCGAGGTCACTCAGTCGGTGGATCACCAACAGGTTCGCGAGTCCGAGTGCCCGACTGAGCTTCCACTGACTCTGCATGCGCGCGAGTAGTGCCGGCTGCTTCAACACCCGCCACGCTTCGTCGTAGATGACCCAGCGTGGGCCACCCGATGGATCCTGGAGCGCACTCTCCATCCACGAGCTCGCACACGCCATGACCATGGCGATCTTCGCGTCCGAGCCCGAAATGCGACTGAGGTCGAGACTCACCATGGGCAGGTCCGGGTCGAAGTGCACCGTGGATGGCCCGTCAAAGAGGCCTCCCAGGTCCCCCGCGACCAGCCGATTGACCGCGTGGGCGACTTCGCGTCCATCATGGAGCAGTTGGGCGCGACTGGAGCCAACGACGTCGCGCGGGGGTTCGAACATGGAAGAGACGACCTGGGGCAGGGTGGCGACGCTGTTGGTGGCGACCGCTTCGTCGAGGGCGGCGAAGAGCGCGGTCGCTTCGACCGGTGCCATGGCCCGACCGAGCGCGGCTTCGCTGAGGGATCGCAGCAGATCGCGGCGGCGCTGGCGCACCACGTCGGCCCAGGCTTCGTCGGACAGCGTCGATTGACCACCGTCAGCATTCGCGAGGAACGCTGGTCTCGGGCCCTCGTCCAAGGGGTTGAGGCGCGCCGACGTCCCGCCGAGCTCGATCGCCTGACCCCCGACGCTGCGCGCGACGGTGCTCCACTCGCCCTTGGGATCACCGGGCACGTAACACTTGCGCCCAAAGGCGATGCTGCGAGTCGCGATTGCCTTGGCGAGGGTGGACTTGCCCCGTCCGACGACGCCAGCGAGTAGACAGTTCGGGTTCGTGAGCACGCCCATCTGGTAGAGCACCCACGGGTCATAGACGAAGCCCGCACCACTCCATGCGTCCTGGCCAATCAAGATGCCCCGGCTCCCGAGTCCGCTCTCGGCGAGGAACGGGTAGGCACCCGCGACGACTTCACTCGTCGCGCGATGCGGCTCCACCTTCAAGGCTCGGTAGGTGCACAGCGCGTCCTCACCCGCTTCGCCGTGCTTGGGTAAGTACGCCGCGTTCCTCGCTTCGTCGCGGTGCATCTCTCGAGCCCGCTTCGCTCCCGCTCGCGCCGCCACCTGGTCGGCGACCGATAGGGTCGCCGCCGTGCGCGCGAGGGCTCGACGCTCGCGTCGCGCGGTCCCCTTCGCGCTATAGAGTGCGCCGGCGAGCGACTTGCCGCCGTCGAGAATTGGTTCAACGGGTAACGGCACCACCGGGACCGGCGTGATCTCTCGAGCGTGGCCCGAATCGTCGCTCGGACCGCGCAGCGTCGCCACCAGCGCAGTGAGGCGTTCGATCTCGGCCTGTTGCGCCGAGGAGTCGCTGCGACGTGACATGAAGACCACCTCTTTCACTAGAAGACGCCGCGGGCGAGCGGCAGTGCGGCGACGACGAAACCCTGAGACTGGCGCCCGTAGAGGACGCGGGTGTCACACCCCGACTGGCCAGCCGATCGTTCAATCAGCGCGACCGCGGTGGTGAGCCCCTCTTCGCTGTCGGCGGTCACGGTGATGAAACCCGCGAACTCGACGTCGGCGTGACCGTTCAGCAGCGCCTGTTCTCGCGCGAGGAGGTCGCTGTACTCCTGGACGTCGGCGAGGTCTTGGACCTGGCCGACCTTGGCCTTGTGCTGCGCGTCGGTGATCGCCTCGGTCTTTTCCTTGCGCAGCGCCCGTAACGCTTCGCTCGTGCCGAGGGGATGGGCGAGAAGAGACAGCGACTTGCGGATGTCGGGGGCGAAGATGAGCGCGTGCAAGAAGTGCGGGGCCACCTCCACCCGCGGCCAGTCACTGATCCAGAGCACGCACGAGTAGCCCGAGTCGTGGCGCAGGTACGACCAGTGCTCGCTGAGCGCCACCGGGCCGGCGGAACGAAGGGTCGCGCCCACTTGGTTCTGTGCGACCTCGGACGCGGGGTCGTAGGCCTGGCGGATCGTGGCCGCGAGTTGGGCCTCGGTTAGCCAGCCCTCGAGGCGCAGGTCGGCGTCGCGCAGCCCGTGTTCCAGGACGCTCATGTCGATGCGCAGCACCGACGCCGCGCCCTTCACGCCCCGTCCGGCGTTACGAATCGCCGCGGCCGCCCTCTTCATGTCGAGTGCGACGGTGATGGTCGTGCGGTGCGTCGAGGACCCGAGTGAGGTCTGGGCGAGTAGCTCTCGGTACTCCTCGTTGGGCCAGTCGCGTTCGCCCGTGCCGTGCTCTTCGTACCACTGGGCGACCTTCGTGCCGGGGTCGGGCACCGTGGACTCGAGCACCTGGATGAGCGCACCAGTGCCGGTCTGGGCGAGGGAGGCGATGACGCGCCCCCAGGTCGCCACCCGGTCGCGCTGGGCCGACGGCGAGAGCAGCACGTAGGCGGGGTGAGAAACCGCGAGGGTCGCCGAGAGCGTCTGGCGGTGCGGGTCGTGCACGAGGCACGCGCCGCTGTCGGGGTCGTTGTAGAAGCGCAGTGGTGCCGCGTCGCCCGGCAGGGCCATCGTGCCCGCCGGCCGCGGCGGGGACACTCTCGCTAAGTAGGTGGTCTGGTCCGTCGAGAGGCGCAGCGCCCAGTGCAGAAGCGTCGGGAGCCACTCGACGAGCGCCTGGCCCTTCACCGGGACGAACGCCGATCCGAGTAGCGCGCCCCACATCGGCGTCGTCACGAGCAGCCCCACTCCCCCGGCGCCGAGAAGACCGATCAGGAGAACCACCGCGGCGGCGCCGATCGCGCTCGCGCGCAGGCCCGAGAACCCCAACAGGAAGCCGCGCGTCGAGCGTCGAGCGAAGCGAACCGTCGGGGGGCCGGCGTTGAACGTGCTCACGAGCGCTCCGTCGGTCCGGGCTCTGGACTGGAACGTCGGCGCGGCGGGGCCGGCGCGAACGAGGTGGTCGTGGGCGTCGGATCAATCGTCGACGCGCCCGCCGACGTGGCGTCACTCGACGGGTTCGGGTGGCTGCCGGTCGGCGCGGGGCCATGACTCGGCGCCGCGCTTTGCGTCGAAACCGACGCTGTCCTGGTCGGTACTGGCTCCACGCGTGGTCCCCGCTCGGCGCTCGCCCCGGGTGGCACGGACGATGGCGAGCCCGCTCCATCCACCACGGGGCTCGGTCCCGCTGAACCCCGATCGG
>JAJXXB010000231.1 GCA_021781315.1 Actinomycetes bacterium
ACCTGCGGGGTCACGACCGCGACGGCCTTGAATCGCTCGACGAGCCCGCGCAGGAGTTGAGAGAGAATGACCCCGGAGTTGCCCCGCGCGCCCATCAGCGAGCCCTTGGCGATGGCGCTGCAGACCGACTCCATCGAGGCCTCGGCACCCTCCGCGTCGAGGGCGGCGACCACGGATTCGACCGTGAGGGCCATATTCGTCCCGGTGTCGCCGTCGGGCACCGGATAGACGTTGAGCCGGTTGATCACCTCGCGATGCGAGCGCAGCAGGCCCGCGAAGGTCGTCATCGCCGAGCGCAGGTCGCTGGCGGACAGCTTGTTCGGTGCGCTCATCGCAGTCGATGCTACAATGGCTCTTCGGTTTCTACCCGGGGTCACGTCGACCCGTGCGGGCGACAAGGAGAAGGTTCATCATGGCATCGGTCTGCGAAATCTGCGGCAAGAAGCCGTCCTTCGGCATGAACGTCTCGCACTCGCACCGTCGCACCAAGCGGCGCTGGAACCCGAACATCCAGCGCGTGCGCGCCCTGGTCGGCGGCACGCCGCGTCGCGTGAACGTCTGCACCGGCTGCCTGCGCTCGGGCAAGATCACCAAGCCCGCCCGTCGCGTCGCTCAGTAACGTTAGAAGCGGTGCTGGAAGCCCCGACGCTCTAACGTCACGCCCCCGAGCGTGCGCGTCGCCGGGTCGGCGACCACGCGGCCGATGACAATGGGCCCGCGCAGTCCGCGGTCGGCGAAGATGAGCCGCAGGCGCCCCACGTCGGCGCTCGTCATCACCAGCTCGTAGTCCTCTCCCCCGTTCAGCGCCTCCTCGAGGGTCGCCCCGTGCGCGACGGGCACTACGCCCAACTCGAAGCCCACGCCCGAGACGTCGGCCATGCGGTGCAGGTCGATGCCGATGCCGTCGGAGAGGTCCATCATCGCGTGCACTCCCGCGGCGCGCGCGGCGAGTCCCTCGGCCAGACGCGGCCAGGGCCGCCGGTGAGCGACCACCAGCTCGTCGTCGAGCCCCGCCCCGGCGCGACGTCGGCGCAGTCCGGCCGCCGAGCGGCCGAGTGGGCCAGTCACCAGGATCTCGTCGCCGACCCGGGCTCCCGAGCGCAGCACCGCGCCGCGCCCCGGGCACTCGCCCAAGACGGTCACCGCGACCGCGACGTCGCGGCCGCGCGCCAGGTCCCCGCCCACGATCGGACACCCCGTCATCGCCGCGGCGTCGGCGATGCCGCGGTGCAGCTCCTCGAGATCGGTGCCCGGCGGCGACGTCACGGCCACCACCGCGCCCCGTGGCCGGCCCCCCATCGCGGCGAGGTCCGACACCGCCGAGGCCACGGCCTTAAAGCCCAGGTCCTCGAGTGGAAAAAGTTCAGCGTCGAGGTGAACGCCCAGGACCGCAATGTCGGTACTGATCAGCGCCTGGCCCACGAAGGGCTCGAGCACGGCCGCGTCGTCGCCGACGTGGACCTCGCCGGGAGGGATTGTTCGCCGACCCACGATGGCGGCGATACGCTCCAAGAGGTCATCTTCACGCCGGGAGTGCTCTTCGTGAGCGGGTGGGTCCGACGGTGTGGTCATGACCGCAGTTGACATATCGTGCCGCGACGAGAGTCGTCGCGACTGGAGGATTTCACGTGACGTACCCCACCCGACACCGCCAACTCATCGCATGGGTTGAAGAAGTCGCCCGTCTCACCACTCCCGATCGTATCCACTGGTGCGACGGATCGGCCGAGGAGTACGACGCCCTGTGCCAACTGCTCGTCGACAACGGCACCTTCACCAAGCTCTCCGACGCCAAGCGACCCAACAGCTACTACGCCGCGTCGGACCCCGGCGACGTCGCGCGCGTCGAGGATCGCACGTTCATCTGCTCACGCGAGGAGATCGACGCCGGCCCGACCAACAACTGGCGCGACCCTGACGAGATGCGCGCCACACTGGACGGCCTCTTCGCCGGCTCGATGAAGGGCCGCACGATGTACGTCATCCCCTTCTCCATGGGCCCGCTTGGTTCGAACATCGCGCACATCGGCGTGGAGATCACCGACTCGGCCTACGTCGCGGTGTCGATGCGCATCATGACGCGCATGGGTACCGGCGCGCTCGAGGTCCTCGGCGACGACGGCTTCTTCGTGCCGTGCCTGCACTCGGTCGGCGCTCCGCTGGCCGACGGCGAGGCCGACGTGGCCTGGCCGTGTGACGCCGACAACAAGTACATCGTCCAGTTCCCCGAGACCCAGGAGATCATCTCCTACGGCTCGGGCTACGGCGGCAACGCCCTGCTGGGCAAGAAGTGCTTCGCCCTGCGCATCGCCTCGGTGCTCGCGCGCGACGCCGGCTGGTTGGCCGAACACATGCTCATCTTGAAGCTCACGAGCCCCGCGGGCGAGTCGCGCTACGTCGCCGGGGCGTTCCCGAGCGCGTGCGGCAAGACCAACCTCGCCATGCTCGTGCCGACGCTGCCGGGCTGGAAGGTCGAGACGATCGGCGACGACATCTGCTGGATGAAGCCGGGACCCGACGGGCGCCTCTACGCGATCAACCCCGAGGCCGGCTTCTTCGGCGTGGCCCCGGGGACCAACATGCACACCAACCCCAACGCGATGCTCTCGATCGAGGCCAACACCATCTTCACCAACACCGCGTTGACCGCCGACGGCGACATCTGGTGGGAGGGCATGGGCGAGCCACCCGAGGGTCTGACCGACTGGCGCGGCCAGCCGTGGTCGAAGGACCTGGGCACGCCCGCCGCGCACCCCAACTCGCGCTTCACCGCCCCGGCCGGCCAGGACCCGGCCATCGCGCCCGAGTGGGAGGATCCCGCCGGCGTGCCGATCGACGCGATCCTCTTCGGCGGACGGCGCGCCAGTGTGGTGCCCCTGGTGTTCCAGTCGCGCGACTGGGACCACGGCGTGTTCCTGGGCTCGATCATGGCATCGGAGACAACGGCGGCCGCGGCTGGCGCCGTGGGCAATCTGCGCCGCGACCCCTTCGCGATGCTGCCCTTCTGCGGCTACAACATGGCCGACTACTTCGGGCACTGGCTGACCTTCTCGGACCGCTTCGACCAGGCCAACCTGCCCAAGATCTTCTACGTCAACTGGTTCTTGAAGGGTGACGACGGCAAGTTCATCTGGCCGGGATACGGTGAGAACAGCCGCGTGCTCGAGTGGATCTTCGAGCGCGTGGCCGGCCGCGGCGAGGCCGTGGAGACGCCGATCGGCTTCCTGCCCGCGCCCGGGGCCCTCAACGTCGACGGTCTCGAGCTGTCCGAGACCGCGTTGGACCGCCTGATGCACGTCGACGTCGAGGCCTGGCGTCGCGAGGTGCCGCTCATTCGCGAGCACTACTCGCAGTTCGCCGATCGGATCCCGGCGCGCCTCGTCGCCCAAGTCGACGACCTCGAAGCGCGCCTCGGCTAGTCCGCGGTCTCGGCGTCGGCGACGATGAGCCGCGGGCCCGAGGGCCAGTCGAAGTAGCGCCACGTCCAGTTGATCATCACGCGCAGGCGGTTGCGAAAGCCCACCAGATAGAACAGGTGCAACCCCAGCCACGCGAGCCAGCCCAGCGTGCCCTTGATCACTCCGCCGCGCGGCAGTTTGGCGACGGCCGCCTGGCGGCCGATGGTCGCCATGATGCCCTTGTTGCGGTAGCGGAAGTCCTGCGTGGGCTGACCGTCGATGACGCGCAGGATCTGATTCGCGCAGTGGCGTCCCGACTGGATGGCGACCGGCGCGAGCTGGGGGCAGAACTCAGTGTCGTTGAGCGGCACCGCCGCCGCGTCGCCCACCGCCCAGACGTTGGTGCTGTCGACCAGGCGCAGATCGGCCGTGACGCGCGCGCGCCCGCCCGGGCCCGGGCTCACCTGCAGGTCGTGGGCCAGCGTGCCACTCGCGGTCACGCCCGCCGCCCAGATCACCGCGGCGGTGGCCAAGCGTTCGCCGTCATCGAAGCGGATGTGGCCCTCTTCGACTTCGACGACCGAGCGGCCGAAGTTGATCTCCACGCCCATCGAACTGAGTTCGCGCAGCGCGTAGCGACTCGCGTTCTCGGGGAAGGCCGTGAGCAGGCGAGGGGCCAGGTCCACGAGCAGCACGCGCACGTCCTCGGGGCGGATGCGCAACCCGTCGCGGCGAATGGCGATGCGCACGAGCTCAGACAACGCGCCCGCGGTCTCCACCCCGGTCGGGCCACCGCCGACGACGACGAAGGTCAGCTTCACGTTGGCGTGTTCGGCGGCGACGTCGGCCGCCTCCAGGCTCATCAGGAGCCGGTTGCGCAGGCGACGCGCGTCGGCGAGCGAGTAGAGCGGCATGGCGTAGCGCGACGCCCCGGGAATGCCGAAGTAGGCGGCCGTCGCGCCCGTGGCGACCACGAGGTGGTCGAAGGCCATCTCGGCGCCCCCTTCGAGGATCACCGCGTTGCGCGCGTGGTCAACCTCGCGCACCTGGGCGTGGCGAAAGCGGATGTTGGTGGCGTGGCCGAAGATCGTGCGGATCGGGTAGGCGACGTCCGCGGGCTCCAGGCCGGCCGTCGCCACCTGATAGAGCAGGGGCAGGAACGTGTGGAAGTTGTGCTTGTCGACGATCGTGACGCGCACGTTCTTGTTGGCGAGGCCCCGCGCGACGGCTACTCCGGCGAATCCACCGCCGATGATGACAACGTGGGCCGGTGGGGACTCAATCGTGCTCGCCATGACCCATTACAGCATAGGAAGCGACCCGTGCCTCAGCGCCGAGAGTGCCCGAGCGCGTAGGCGACCGACGCCACCAGGGTCACCAGCGCCAACAGGTGGTCGCCGTCGGCGAAGGACAGGCTGACCCCGACCGGGATCAGTGCGCCGACGACCCAGCCGAGTTGTTGGCGCACCGCGAAACGCGCGAAGGTCCGCCCCTGGGCCCCGGGGGCGACGAGTCGCTGCGTGATCGCGTCGAAGCTCGGTTGGGCGACCGCGGCCCACAACCCGATCCAGCCGGCGAAGAGCGTCTGGACCGCCAGGTTCGGAGCGAAGGACGCGGCCGCCGCGCCCAGGCCGGTGCCGAGCAGTGAGAGCGCGAGGAGGCTCGAGTCACTCACCCGTTCGCGCACGCGCGTCACGAGCCCCAGGCCGGCCAGCGCGCCGACGGCACTCAGCACGAGGGCGATCGCAAACCAGCCGAGCCCCGCGTGGGCGCGGCGCAGGCCGAAGGCGAGGAGGAACGTCGCGAATCCCACCGAGAAGCGCTGCAGGGACGCCGCGAGGAGGCCCCACGCCACCTCGGTGTCGCCCAGCGGATTGAGCGCGTGCACGTCGCGCTCGTCTTGGGACATGCGCAGGGGGTCCG
>JAJXXB010000073.1 GCA_021781315.1 Actinomycetes bacterium
CCTCGTGCTCGACAACGCCGGGCTCAACGCGATCGGCCCGATCGGTCCCGACGGGCTCGTCACGCTCGGCGCCGGGGTCTCGATCGAGGACCTACTCGCGGTGGCGATCCCCCAGGGCTGGTTCGTCCCGGTGACCCCGGGCACCCGTCAGGTCTCGATCGGCGGTGCGGTCGCGGCCGACGTGCACGGCAAGAACCACCACGTCGACGGCTCTTTCGCGCGCCACGTGCGCGCGATGCGCCTGGTCACCCCGACCGGGGTGCACGCGCTCAGCCCCGAGGTCGAGCCGGCGCTCTTCTGGGCGACCTTCGGGGCCATGGGCCTGACCGGTGTGGTGAGCGAGGTCACCCTGCAACTGCTCGCCATCGCGAGTGACCAGGTGCTCGTGGACACCGACCGCTACGACGACCTCGACGAGGTCATGGCCGCCATGGTCGAGGGCGACGACCGGTACCGCTACTCGGTCGCCTGGGTCGACTGCATGGCGCGCGGTCGACGCATGGGCCGCTCGATCCTGACCCGCGGCGACCACGCGAGCGCACCGGCCGGCGATGACCCCACGAACCACGCGCCGCGCGCGGCGCGCCTGGCGGTGCCCATCACCGCGCCCCCGGGACTGCTCAACCCGGCCACCATCACCGCCTTTAACGAGCTGTGGTTCCGCGCCGCGCCGCGTCACCGCGTGGGCGAGGCCCAGTCGATCGGGTCGTTCTTCCACCCCCTCGACGGGCTACGCGACTGGAACCGCCTCTACGGCCCGCGGGGCTTCGTCCAGTACCAGTTCGCCGTGCCCGACGACGCCGCCGAGACCGTCACCACGGCGATCGCGCGGCTCTCGGCGTCACGCGTGCCGAGCTTCCTCGCGGTCTTGAAGCGCTTCGGGCCCGGCGACCCCGCACCCCTCTCCTTCCCCCAGCCGGGCTGGACCCTCGCGCTCGACCTGCCGGTCGGGCCCGCGAGGCTCGCGGCGCTGCTCGACGAGCTCGACGAGCTCGTCATCGCCGCGCGGGGCCGGGTCTATCTCGCGAAGGACTCGCGCCTCTCGCCCCAACACGTGCGCGCGATGTACCCCCGCCTGGGCGAGTTCGCCGCCCTGGCCGATACCATCGACCCGGAGCGCCACCTCACGAGCGACCTCGCTCGTCGGCTGCGGCTCAGAGAAGGATGACCACCCATGGAGAACGCCTTCGGCCAACCCCAGACCATCGTCGTGCTCGGCGGCACCTCGGACATCGCACGCGCGGTGGTCAAGAAGCTCTGCTCGGCGCGCGCCCACCACGTGGTGCTCGCGGGACGCAACCAGACGCTGCTCGACGAGGCCGCGGCCGAGGCCCGCGACTACGGCGCGACGACGACCCACACGGTGCTCTTTGACGCCACCGAGCCCCTCGACGCGGCCCGGGCCGTGGCGGACTGCTTTGGGGCCATGGGCGAACCCGTCGACCTCGTGATCGAGGCCGTCGGGCTGCTCGGCAAGCAGCTCGAGTACGAGGACGACCCGACCATGGCCGCGACCATGGCGACCGTGAACTACGCCTGGCCGGTCGCGGCGCTCGCCGAGGTGCGTCGCCGCCTCGTCGCCCAGGGCCACGGGCGGATCCTCGTGATGAGCTCGGTGGCCGCGATTCGCGTGCGGCGCAGCTCGTACCTCTACTCGGGCGCCAAGGCCGGCCTCGACCGGCTCTGCGACGGGCTCGCCGACTCCCTCGAGGGAACCGGCGTCACCCTGCAGATCCTGCGCCCGGGTTTCGTTCGCTCCAAGATGACCACGGGCGAGCCCGAGATCCCCTTCACGACCGGTGTGAACGAGGTCGCCGAGAACGTCGTGCGCGGGCTCGCGGGCTCCGCGCGGGTCATCTGGAGTCCGCCGATCCTGCGCTACGTGTTCTTCGTGCTGCGACACCTGCCCGCCCCCATCTGGCGCAAGGTCGCTGACCGCTAGCTCGTCGCGTCGTCGAGCCGCTCGATGAGCACACTCACGTGCAACCGGTCCGCGTCGATCAGACACGCCGAGCGTGCGAGGGTCTCGACGGCGCCGGTGGCGCGACCGCGACAGCGCCACTCGCGCGCCGCGTACCACTGACGCTCACCGGCGATGAAGTCGCGCGCCGCGTAGGGCGCGGCCGCGACGATCTCACCACGCAGCTGGTTGATCGTGGCGTCCAGGGCGAGCACGCGGCGCTCCGCGCAGCCCTCGGCGCCGGTCGTGCCCGCGCGGCAGGCCGGGACGCGGAAGGTCTCCACCAGCCGGGGCGCGCTCGGCGCGCTCGGGGCGTCACTCGACAGCCACAGGGCCGCGGCGATCATGAGCGCAGCCAGGCCGACGACGACGACCACGAGGATCTTGGTCCGCACGGACCAAGTCTGACAGGTCCGCCGGCGCTAGCCGTGCGACGAGGAGGGCGCGAGCAGACCGGTGGTCTTGGGCACGGTGCGCAGCGACATCGTGTAGAAGTCGCGGTTCCACCACGTCGCGAAGTAGCGCGACGGCGGCCCGTTCATGGTGCTGAGCAGGCTGGTGCCGTTCGCCCCGGTGATGACGGCGTTGGGCGCTCCGGTGAAGGTCGAGTACTGGACCCAGTCGGTGTTGATGTCGAGCTGCATCCCGGTGACCGCCCCGGCGCGCACCAGCACGTTGGCGAGGTCGGTGATCGACAGCGCCGGGCCGCCGACGTAGACGATGGCGCCATCCTTGGTGACCCCGAGGCCCGAGCGCCAGACGTTGAAGGTCCCCCCGAGGGTCGCCCCCCACAGGGCCGGGTTCGACAGGTCCGGGGCCGGGTGCCCATTGATCACGAGCAGGTTGAGGTTCTGGCGCACCGAGGCGACCTGGTTGTTCATGGTGAAGCCCGGTGAGCCCCACGCGCCGACGGTCATCGTGCCGTCCTTGTAGACCACGACCGAGGCCGCGCCCTTGCGCAGCGGCAGGATCATCTGGCCCTGGGTGTAGTAGCCGCCGTTGGCGTCCTGCATCCGGAAGCCCGCGTTGAAGGCGGCGACGAGCGAGCGGCTCGCGAAGGGGGTGATGGGCGCGGAGTAGATGAAGTGGTAGTTGCCCCCGGGGATGAACGAGCCCGAGTAGAGCTGGGCGCGCAGCAGCGTCGGGTCCATCCACGCGATGCCCACCACGTAGCTGGTGTGGACCGCGTCGGGACGGATGAAGGCCTCATAGACCGTGGGCACGCCGTTGTCAGTGCGCCCCGCCACGTGCCAGACGCCCTCACCGGGCAGGGGGTGGGCGGCGGGGCTGATCACGCGCGGCGGCTCGGGCAGGTGGCCGGTGGCCGGCACCTTCACGGCGGTGACCCCGGAGCCGAAGGACTTCGCCGGCGGCTTGCCACCGACCTTGGCCGGGTTCAGCTTGTAGTACTCGGTCTCGACCCAAGTCACGAACGGCCCGAGGCCGTGCTGACGGCCCCACTCGGCCCCGCGCGCCATGTAGCTCACGCCGTAGGTCGGGTTGCGCAGCGCCATCGCGAGCGTGCCGCCGAGGTAGGCGACGACCACGAAGGTCACCGTCGCGAGCGCGACGATCACGCGGCGACGCCAGTAGATGCGTTGGGGCAGTCGGTGACTCCGCGGCGCCGAGGGCGGCCGGTAGACGGGGCGGGCGGAATCCATGAGGTTCCATTCTTCCACGGTCGGGCTGAACTCCATTCAGCGTCGCGGGGTTTCTTAAGGACGTTTTAGAAACGACACACGATCAGGACTCCGCGCGGCGAAGCGGCGTCATGGCGAGCACCAGCTGCTTGGTGCCGTGCTCGACGAAGGAGACCGTCGCACGCGCGCGCGGGCCCTCGCCCTCGACGCGCACCACGGTGCCCGCGCCGTAGCGGTCGTGCACGACCCGCTCGCCCGCCACCAGGCCGAGGGTCTCGGCGCCCGTGGAGCGCACCGGCGGGGCCGCGCCCGACCCGATGGCCCGACCGGCGGCGAACTCGCTCTGGCGACCGACGAAGCCCTCCTCGTACGCGACCTCGCGACGGCGCAGCGGGGTCGTGCGCGACACGTCGTGCACGAGGGCGGTCGGGATCTCGGTGAGGAACCGGCTCGGCAGCGCGTCGGTGCGCTGGCCCCACTGGGTACGACTCCAGGCGTGGGTGAGCACGAGGTGGGACATCGCGCGCGTGATCCCGACGTAGCAGAGCCGTCGCTCCTCTTCGAGCTCGTCCTCGTCGGCGAGGGCTCGGCGGTGCGGGAAGATCGTCTCCTCGAGGCCCGTGATCGCCACCACGGGGAACTCGAGTCCCTTGGCGACGTGCAGGGTCATCAGCGAGACCGCGCCGGCGCCCTGGTCGAGCTGGTCCGAGTCCGCGACGAGCGCCACGCGTTCGACGAAGTCGAGCACCGTCTCGTACTGCGCGGCCGCCGAGGCCAGCTCGCCGAGGTTCTCCAGTCGACTGGCCGCCTCGTCGGGTGGCCCCTCGCGCAGCGAGTCCCCGAGGCCGGTCTCGTCGACGATGGCGTCGATCAGCTCGCGCGGGGTGAGCTCGCCCAGCCGGTCGCGCAACCGGTCGAGGGCCGTCGTGAAGCGCGTCGCGCCCGCGAGGGCCCGCCCGCTCAGTCCGGCGTTCGCCGCGTACCACGGCGCCTCGGCGAAGGAGAGCCCGTGCTCGGCCGCGTAGGTGCCGAGCTTGGCCTGGGCGGCGTCGCCGACCCCGCGCTTGGGCTCGTTGATGACGCGCCGCGCGGAGGCCTCGTCGCGCGGGTTCACCACGAGCCGCGCGTAGGCGAGGGCGGTCTTGACCTCCTTGCGGTTGTAGAACGGCAGGCCGGCGATCACCCGGTAGGGCACCCCGGCGTGGAGGAACTCCTCTTCGAGCACGCGGCTCTGGGCGTTGGTGCGGTAGAAGACCGCCATGTCCTGCCACTCGAGCTGGTTTTCCGCGCGCAGCCGGCGCAGCTCACTCGCGAGGTAGCGTCCCTCCTCGTACTCGTCCCCGGCGCGGTAGAGGCGGATCTTGCTGCCCTGGTCGCCCTCGGTGAAGAGGTGCTTCGCGCGCCGCCCGGGGTTCTGTGCGATCACGGCGTTGGCCGCGTCGAGGATCGTCTGGGTGGAGCGGAAGTTCTGCTCGAGCACGATGACGTCGGCGTCGGGGAACCGCTCCTCGAAGAGCAGGATGTTGCGCACGTCGGCCGCGCGGAACCGGTAGATCGACTGGTCGGCGTCGCCGACCACGCACAGGTTGCGGTGGCGCTCGCTCAGCAGCAGCACGAGCTCGTTCTGGACGCCGTTGGTGTCCTGGAACTCGTCGACGAGCAGGTAGCGGAACCGGTCCTGGTAGCTCGCGCGCACCGCGTCGTCACGCACGAGCAGCTCGAGGGCGTTCACGAGCAGGTCGTCGAAGTCCATCGCGTTGGCCAGGTGCAGGCGCTTCTCGTACTGCGCGAAGATCTCGGCGACGCGGCGGTGGAAGGGGTCGTCCCCGTAGCGATCGGCGTAGCGTGTCGCGTTCACCGACTCGTTCTTCGCCGCCGAGATGGCCGAGGAGACACTGCGCGGCGGCAGCCGCTTGGGGTCGAGGTTGAGCTCCTTCATGATGACCTCGACGGCCGAGCGCGCGTCGCCGGCGTCGTAGATCGAGAAGCCCCGCTCGTAGCCGAGCACGTCGGCGTGGCTGCGCAGTATCCGCAGGCAGGCCGAGTGGAAGGTCGAGACCCACATGCGCGTCGCCGCCTCGCCGACGAGGTCCACCACGCGTCGGCGCATCTCGTCGGCCGCCTTGTTGGTGAAGGTGATGGCCATCACCTCGTGGGGTCGAGCGTCCCCGGTCGCGAGCAGGTGCGCGATGCGCCGCGTGAGCACGCGCGTCTTGCCCGACCCCGCGCCGGCGACCACGAGCAACGGCCCGCCGCGTTGGGTCACCGCCGCGCGCTGGGGCTCGGTCAGGTCCGCGAGCAACGCGTCGGGGTCAGGGGACGTCGGCTCGTGGAAGAGCGACTCGTCCGAGAAGTACCGCGTCACTCCCACTCGATGGTGCCCGGCGGCTTGCTCGTCACGTCCAGGGCCACGCGGTTCACGCCCGCTACCTCGCGGATCAGCCGGTTGGCGATCCGCTCGACGAGGTCGTAGGGCAGGCGGGCCCAGTCGGCGGTCATGGCGTCGTCGCTCGTGACCGCCCGGATCACGATCGGGTAGGCGTAGGTTCGCCCGTCGCCCATCACGCCGACGGTGCGCACCGCCGGCAGCACGGCGAAGCTCTGCCAGAGCTCGCGGTAGAGACCGGCGCGTCGGATCTCGTCGACGACGACGGCGTCGGCCTGGCGCAGGATCTCGGCGCGCTCGCGGGTGACCTCGCCGACGATGCGCACGCCGAGTCCCGGACCCGGGAACGGCTGGCGCCAGACGATGCCCTCGGGCAGGCCGAGCTCCTCACCGACGTGGCGGACCTCGTCCTTGAAGAGCTTGCGCAGGGGCTCGATGAGGGTGAAGGAGAGGTCGGCGGGCAGTCCGCCGACGTTGTGGTGGCTCTTGATGGTGGCGGCGTGCCCGGAGCCGGACTCGATGACGTCGGGGTACAGCGTCCCCTGGACGAGGAACTGCGGCCCGTCGCCGCCCTTGCCGAGGTCGCGCGCGACGGCCTCGAACTCGCGGATGAAGAGCTCGCCGATGATCTTGCGCTTCGCCTCGGGGTCCGTGACCCCGGCGAGCGCGTCGAAGAAGCGGTCCTGGGCCTTCACGTGGATGAGCTCGACGCCGAACTGCTCGGTGAAGGTCGACTCGATCTGCTCACCCTCGCCGAGGCGCATGAGGCCGGTGTCGACGAAGACGCACGTCAACTGGCTGGCGATGGCGCGGATCACCAGCGCCGCGGCGACGGCCGAGTCGACGCCGCCCGACAGCGCGCAGAGCACCTTCGCGTCCCCGACGCGCGCGCGGATCTCGCCGACCTGTTCGTCGATGATCGAGGTGTTGGTCCACGTCGGCGCGATCCCCGCCAGGTCGTGCAGGAAGTGCGCGATGAGCTCCTGACCGCGCTCGGTGTGCAACACCTCGGGGTGGAACTGCACCGCGTAGCGCCGCGTGGTGTCGTCCTCCATCACCGCGACGGGCGCGCCGGGCGTCGAGGCCGTGACCGTGAAGCCGTTGGGCGCACGCGTGATGGCGTCGCCGTGGCTCATCCAGCAGGTGCCCGTCTCGGGCCAGGCCTCGAGCAGTGACGAGGCGCCGAGGCGGGCCACCTCGGTGCGGCCGTACTCACCCGAGCCCGTGTGGCCGACCTCGCCACCGAGCTGCTGGGCCATCAGCTGGGCGCCGTAGCAGATGCCGAGGATCGGCACGCCGAGGTCGTAGATGGCCGGGTCGAGGCTCGGCGCCGGGGTCTCGTAGACGGACTTGGGCCCGCCCGACAGGATGATCGCCGCGGGCGCCTTCGCGCGCACCTCGTGCGCCGCGATGGTGGACGGGACGATCTCGGAGTAGACGTGCGCCTCGCGCACGCGACGCGCGATCAGCTGGGCGTACTGGGCACCGAAGTCGACGACGAGGACACTGGTCAATGGCCCATGCCCACGCCCTGGGCGCGCTGGAGCGACTTGCCCTCGGTCTGCAGGGACGGGGCGAGCATCACCTCGGCCTTCTGGAACTCCTTCAGGGTCTCGTACCCGCAAGTCGCCATCGACGTGCGCAGCGCGCCGAAGAGGTTGAGTCGTCCGTCGTTCTCGTGGGCGGGTCCGAGCAGGATCTCGGACAGGGTGCCGCGCACCTGGGTGCGCACCCGCGTGCCGCGCGGCAGCGTCGGGTGGAAGGTGGCCATGCCCCAGTGGAAGCCGCGCGCCGGCGCCTCGACGGCGCTGGACAGCGGCGAGCCGATCATCACCGCGTCGGCGCCACAGGCGATGGCCTTGGCGATGTCGCCGCCCTTGCTCATGCCGCCGTCGGCGATGACGTGGACGTAGACGCCGGTCTCGTCGAGGTGACGCATGCGCGCGCCCGCGACGTCGGCGATAGCCGTCGCCTGGGGCACGCCGATGCCGAGCACGGCGCGTGAGGTGCACGCGTTGCCCGGACCGACGCCGACCAGCACGCCGGCGGCGCCGGTGCGCATCAGGTGCAGCGCCGCCTGGTAGCTCGCGCACCCGCCGACGATGACGGGGATCTCGAACTCACGGATGAACTTCTTCAAGTTGAGCGGCTCGGCGGTGCGCGAGACGTGCTCAGCCGACACGACGGTGCCCTGGATCACGAGGATGTCGAGGCCCGAGTCGGTGATGGTCTTGGACATCCAGTCGGTGCGCTGGGGCGTCACGGAGGCGGACGTGACGATGCCCGCTTGCTTCATCTCGCGGATCCGCTCGGCGACGAGCTCGAGCTTGATGGGCTCTAGGTACATCTGCTGCATGCGCGCGGTGGCCTTGTCGTCGTCGAGCTCGCGGATCTCCTCGAAGAGCGGCATCGGGTCCTCGTAGCGGGTCCAGAGGCCCTCGAGGTTCAAGACGCCCAGTCCACCCAGCCGACCGATCTCGATGGCCGTAGCGGGCGAGACCGCGCCGTCCATCGCCGAGCCGAGCATCGGCAACTCGAACTTGTAGGCGTCGATCTGCCAGGAGATGTCGACGTCCTCGGGGTCACGCGTGCGCCGCGAGGGCACGATGGCGATGTCGTCAAAACCGTACGCCTGTCGCGCCGATTTGTAGATGCCGATCTCAACTTCCGCCATGGTGTCCTCCGATACCGCCCCGCCGCCGGGGTTCTCGATCCCCCAATCTACCGGAGTCGGTCCGAGGCGTCACCGGTCCACGCCGGTCGCGATCGAGAGCAGCTCGACCAAGACCCGCGCCGTCGCGCCCCAGATCAGGTCCTCGGGGACCCGGAAGAAGTAGATCGGGAAGAACCCCTCGTTGTCGGCCCCGGGCCGCGGCGTGGTGCGACGCCACCGCTCCTCGACGAAGGCGTCGTCGGCGAGCAGGTCGGTGAGCGCGACGCTGAAGACGCGCTCGACCTCGCCGGGCTGGGGCCGCCACCGTGGCCGACCAGCCACCGTCGCCACCACGGGCCAGATCGCCGAGTTGGAGACGACCGACGCGATCGGGCTCAACCACCCGACGGGTGAGACCAGGGCCGGGTCGAGACCGACCTCCTCGTTGGCCTCGCGAAGCGCCGTCGCGACCGCGTCCTCGTCGCCGTCGCGACGACCGCCGGGCAGCGCGATCTCACCGCGGTGGTGACGCAGCGCTCGCGACCGTCGCGTGAGCACGACGTGGGCCTCGCCCTCGACGTCGAGCAGGGCCACGAGCACCGCACTCGGGCGCACCGTGAGCCCCGGCTGGCGCCCGAGCGCGAGCAACTCGTCCGAGAGTGACGGCAGGCCCGACGCGAGGGAGCGACCCCGCTCGACCAGGCGACCCACGACCGTGGCCACGTCGATCGAGCGGCGCGCGCTCGCCTCGAGGTGCGCCCAGGGCGCGGGCGCGCCGGGCCGAACCTCGTCGGGTTCGGGAACGACCTGGGGGTAGCGATGCCCGGGGAACCGCTCGGGACGCGACGCGTTCACCGTCGCACCAGCCCTAGCCCGCTGCCCTGTATCGCTTGTATAATCGCTGTTCCCCCACTGGAGTTGAGGAGAGTCATGAAATCGCTCGCGCGCCTCACGGTGCGTCGCCGGTGGTACGTCCTCAGCGTATGGGTCGTGCTCATCGTCGCCATCAACCTCCTCGCCCACAGTGAGGGCTCGGCCTACGCCAACGCCTTCAGTCTGCCCGGCACCAACTCGACCCACGCGGTGGAGCTGCTCGCGAAGATCCCCGCCAAGTCGGGCGACGTCGACCAGATCGTCCTCCAGGCCCGCTCGGGCACCCTCGACCAGCAGCGCGCGCGGATCGACGCGATGCTCGCCAAGGTCGCCCGCCTGCCCGACGTGGCGAGCGTCGTCTCCCCCTTCTGCCCGTCGTCCGCGCCCTGTCCCGGCGCCCTGCAGATCGACCGCCAGCGCACCATCGCCTACGCCGTCGTGAACTTCAGCCAGCAGGCCTTCCGACTCCCCCTCGCCGACATCCGCGCCGTCGAGACGGTCGGCGCCTCGATCCGTTCGGCGAGCCTCAACGTCCAGTTCGGTGGCAACGCCTTCGGTCAGCTCGACGCGCCCACCGGCAGCCCCGGCGAGATCTTCGGACTCCTCGCCACGGCGCTGATCCTGCTCTTCGCATTCGGCTCCTTCCTCGCGATGCTGCTGCCCCTCGGCGTGGCGCTCTTCGCCATCGGCGTCGCCTCGGCGGCGACCACGCTGCTCAGTCACGTCATCAACATCGCCAACTTCGCGCCGATCCTCGGCTCCCTGATCGGCCTCGGCGTGGGCATCGACTACGCCCTGTTCATCGTCACGCGCGCCCGTCAGGGCCTCAAACGGGGCCTCAGCGTCGAGGAGTCGATCGTCACCGCGGTCAACACCTCGGGGCGCGCGGTGCTCTTCGCGGGCTCGACCGTGGTGATCGCGCTCGCCGGCATGCTGGTGCTGCGCCTGTCGTTCCTCAACGGCGTGGCGATCTCGGCCTCGATCACGGTCGCGATCACCATGCTCGCCTCCCTCACCTTGCTGCCAGCCCTGCTCGGCTTCCAGAAGCACCGCGTCCTCGGGCGACGCGAGCGGCGGGCCCTCGCGGCCCACGGACCCGAACCGGTGGTCGTCGCCGGTCCCTGGCAGCGCTGGGCGCACTTCGTCTCGCGCCACCCGCGCGTGCTCACCCTGGCCGCGTTCGCCGTCATCGCCGTCGCGGCCGCCCCCTACTTCTCGTTGCACCTCGGCAGCTCGGACCAGGGGTCGAACCCCCCCTCGTCCACCACGCGCCAGGCCTACGACCTGCTCGCGAAGGGTTTCGGCCCGGGCTTCAACGGACCGCTCGTGGTCGTGGGCGACCTTCGATCGTCCCGTGACGTCACGACGATGCGGACCCTGGACGCCTCACTCGCCCACCGGCCCGACGTCGCGGCCGTGACCCCGCTCTTCGTGGCGAACCACGGCACCGTCGGCGTGATCACCGTCGTGCCGAAGTCGAGCCCGCAGGCGACGGCCACCAACACGCTGATCAACACCCTGCGAAATGACTACATCCCGCGCGCGACCGCCTCGACGCACACCGCCATCTACGTCGGGGGCCTCACCGCCGTGTTCGCCGACTTCGCGACCGTGCTCGGCAGCAAGATCCCGCTCTTCATCGGGGTGATCGTGCTGCTCGGCTGTCTGTTGCTGATGGTGGCCTTCCGCAGCGTGCTGGTGCCGCTCGTCGCCGCGGCGATGAACCTGCTCGCCGCGGGGGCCTCCTTCGGGCTCGTCGTCGCGGTCTTCCAGTGGGGTTGGGGCAGCACCCTGATCGGCGCGGGCACCGGGCCGATCGAGTCGTTCCTGCCGATCATCATGATCGCCATCCTCTTCGGTCTCTCGATGGACTACCAGGTCTTCCTCGTCTCGCGCATGCACGAGGAGTGGCTCAACACCGGGGACAACGAGGAGGCCATCGTGCGCGGCCAGGCCAACACCGGGCGCGTAATCACCGCGGCCGCGCTGATCATGATCTCGGTCTTCCTCTCCTTCGCCTTCGGCGGCCAGCGCATCATCGCCGAGTTCGGCGTGGGACTCGGCGGAGCGGTCCTGATGGACGCCTTCATCCTGCGCACCGTGCTCGTACCGAGCCTCATGCACTTCATCGGACGGGCCAACTGGTGGATGCCGCGCTGGCTCGACCGGATCGTGCCGCACGTCGCCGTCGAGGCGACCGAGGACGAGCTGGCCGTGGACCCGTCGGTGGCCTAACGCGACACGTGACCGCGAAGCACGCCGAGGCAGAAATCGCTCACGGCGGCGCTGTCGACGTCGAGACCGGACCGATGCGGGATGACGGCCTGGCCGATTGAGGCCGCCCAGAAGATCGCGACCAGCAGTCCCGAGTCATAGGTGTCGTCGAGCCAGCCGAGCGCTCGCGCGTCAGAGAGCACCGACACCCAGCGCGCGTACTGCGCGTCGAGCATGTCCCGGAACGCCTGACGGGTGCGCGCGTCGGCCCACACGTCGATCAGCAGGTTCATAATGGCGACCTGTTCGCCGGCGCCGCCGAGCGTCCAAGCCTGCTCGATGTCGGCGCGCAGGGCCTCGCCAAAGGCCGCCTCGTCACGTTCGATGATCGCGGTGACCGCGCGGGAGAAGTGGTCACGCAGACCGGCCGTCATCTCGAAGTAGTTGGCGAGCTGGGCCTCCGCGATGACCTGCTCACGCGAGGTGAAGTGGTAGTAGATCGTCGGCACGCCGACGTCGGCGCGGCGTGCGAGATCCGAGATGTGGAAGCCCGCCGACCCCACCTCGCGCACCAACTCAGCCGCCACCTCGACGATGTGTGACTTGGTCAGCGACACCCGTTGAATCATGTCCGTCCTCGAGTATCCTCACGGTCCACCCGCCGGAATCACGACAATACGCCACGTCGAACCAGAAACCCTCGTTCGGGCCACGAATGTCGTTTCGAAATGACATTCAGTTCCGTGGCGCCGACCCGATCACCGACCGGTGGAGCACGGCTTCGGCGGCCCGTCGGCCACTCACGAGCGCGCCCTGGATCGAGGGCGTCTGGAGGTAGTCGCCGGCGAGCACCACGTCACCCCACACCGAGGGACGAGACAACGACAACGGCGCCGGTGCCTCGACGAGCGCCCGGGACACGACCGTCGTCGCGACGACCTCGACGTCGACCACCGATAGTCCGTAGAGCCGCGCGATCGTCTCGCGCACCGACGTCTCGCTCGTATCCTCGGCGACGCCGGTCGCGGCGGCGGCGACGAGTGAGTGACCGGGCCGGGCTCGCTCGGGGGCCACCGCACTGACGTCGAGCGCCGAGGCGAGCTGACCGGCGCCGCGCACGAGTCGCAGCACCGCGCCGTCCTCGAGCCGAGGCGTCGCGAGCCACCAGGTCGTCTGTGCGCGCCAACGCACGGGAGGGGCCCCGACGAGCTCGCGTGCACTAGACGCGTCAGTCGCGACGATGACCCGGCGTGCGCGGTAGGTCTCTCTCGACGTCGTGACCGAGGTCGCATCGATCGCCGTCGCCGCCTCGCCGAGTCGAAACGTGGTGTCACCGAGTCGGGCCGCGAGCGCCGCGGGCAACGCCGCCACACCCGTCGGGTACGTCCCGGGGCGCCCGCGCACAAAACTGCGCAGCAGCAGTTGGGTGTAGCGCCACGACGTCTCGAGCTCGTCGTCGAGCAGCGCGCCGCGTAGGAACGGTCGCACGATCTCCTCGACGAAACCGGTCGAGAGCCCGTAGCGCGCGAGTGCGGCCCGCGTGGACTCGTCCCGTCGCCGTCGGATCGCCGACACCGGCTCGACGGCGGCGCGCAGGCTGAGTCCCGCGAAGCGCGCGAGGTCGAGCCGGGAGACTTCGCGCGAGCCCAGCGCGTCACGCCACGACGCACGCGGGTCCGCGAGCGTGAGGATGCGCTCCGTGTCGTGGTCGACGTAGCGAACGATCGCGGGGAATGGCCGCAGGTCGGTGTCTCCCCCGACGCCGGTCGCGACCAGTTCGGGGTAGGCGGGGTTCACGAGTTGGAAGCCCTCGTCAAGCACGTAGCCATCGACCGTGACGCTGGCGAGGCGCCCCCCGATCACCGGAGCACGTTCGAGCACCAGCACCGACCGGCCATTCGCGTTCAGCACCTGGGCCGCGCGCAGTCCGGCGAGGCCCGCGCCGACCACGATGACGTCAACTGGCTCCACGAACTAGGCACGCTACCAAGCAACGACGAGAGCCGGGCCCATGGCCCGGCTCTCGTCGTTGAATCGCGATTCGCGACTCGTTACATCATGCCGCCCATGCCGCCCATGCCGCCGTCGCCCATCGGGGCGCCGGCCGGCTCGGGCTTGTCGGCGACGATCGCCTCGGTCGTGAGCAACAGCGCCGCGATGGACGCCGCGTTCTGCAGGGCAGAGCGCGTCACCTTGGCGGGGTCGATGACCCCGGCCTTGACGAGGTCGACGAGCTCACCGGTCGCCGCGTTGAGCCCGACCGAGCCCTTCGCGTCGGCGACCTCTTGGACCTTGACCGCGCCCTCGAAGCCGGCGTTGGCCGCGATGTGGCGTAGCGGTGACGAGAGCGATAGCGCGACAATCCGCGCCCCGGTCGCCTCGTCGCCATCCAGGGTCTCGATCAGCGTCTCGACGTCGGCGCGCGCGCGAACGAGCGCGGTGCCGCCGCCGGCGACAATCCCCTCGTCGATGGCGGCGCGCGTCGCGGACAGCGCGTCCTCGATGCGGTGCTTCTTCTCCTTCAGCTCCACCTCGGTGGCGGCGCCGACCTTGACGACCGCGACACCACCGGCCAGCTTCGCGAGGCGCTCCTGGAGCTTCTCGCGGTCCCAGTCCGAGTCCGTCTCGTCGATCTCGCGCTTGATCTGGGCGACGCGTCCCGCGACGTCCGCGGCGCTGCCCGAACCGTCCACGATGGTCGTGGCGTCCTTGGTGACGACCACGCGACGGGCGCGGCCGAGCAGGTCGACGGTCGCCGTGTCGAGCTTGAGGCCGATCTCCTCGGAGATCACCGTCGCACCGGTCAGGACCGCCATGTCCTGGAGCATCGCCTTGCGGCGCTCACCGAAGCCGGGCGCCTTGACGGCGACCGAGGTGAAGGTGCCGCGGATCTTGTTCACGACGAGGGTCGCGAGGGCTTCGCCGTCGACGTCCTCGGCGACGATCAAGAGGGCGCGACCCGACTGCATGACCTTCTCGAGCACGGGCACGAGGTCGTGCACGGCCGAGATCTTGGCGCTCGTGAAGAGGATGAAGGGGTCCTCCAGCACCGCTTCCTGGCGCTCGGCGTCGGTCACGAAGTAGGGCGACAGGTAGCCCTTGTCGAACTGCATGCCCTCGGTGAGCTCGAGCTCGATGCCGAAGGTGTTGGACTCCTCGACCGTGACGGTGCCGTCCTTGCCGACCTTGTCGATGGCGTCGGCGATGACCTCGCCGATCGAGGCGTCAGCGGCCGAGATCGTCGCCACCTGGGCGATCTGGTCCTTGCCCTCGACGACCTGGCTCTGGGTCGCAATCGAGGCGACCGCGGCCTTGACGGCCATCTCGATGCCGCGCTTCAGCCCGGCGGGGTTCGCCCCGGCGGCCACGTTGCGCAGGCCCTCCTTGATGAGGGCCTGGGCGAGCACGGTCGCGGTGGTCGTGCCGTCACCGGCGACGTCGTTGGTCTTGGTGGCAACCTCTTTGACGAGCTGGGCACCCATGTTCTCAAAGGGGTCCTCGAGCTCGACCTCACGGGCGATGGACACGCCGTCGTTGGTGATCGTCGGCGCCCCGAACTTCTTGCCGATCACCACGTTGCGGCCCTTGGGCCCGAGGGTGACCTTGACCGCGTCGGCCAGCTTGTCGACGCCGGCCTCGAGGCCGCGGCGGGCCTCTTCGTTGAATTTCAGCAGCTTGCTCATCGACGGCTACTTGGTGATCGTCGCGAGGACGTCGCGGCTCGAGAGGATCAACAGGTCCTCGCCGTCGACGGCGATCTCGGTCCCGCCGTACTTCGAGTAGACGACGGTGTCGCCGACGGCGACGCCGGTGGGGATCAACTCACCCGACGACTCGGCGCGACGCCCCGGTCCGACGGCGAGCACTTCACCCTGCTGGGGCTTCTCCTTGGCGGTGTCGGGGATGACGAGGCCGGACGCCGTGGTGGCCTCGGCGACGTTCGGCCGGACGACGATCCGGTCCTCGAGGGGGTTGAGCTTCATGGTGACTGCCTCCTGTGCGTCTAGCACTCGAATAGTGCGACTGCCAATTTAGCAGACGAAGTCGCCGAGTGCCAACCTGTTCGCAGACCAGGTCGTAGAGTCGCGAGGGGGAGGAATCGATGGCGACGGAGACCGCGGAGCCCAACGACGGGCTGAGCGGCGCCCAGCGCCGCGACGTCGCGCTGCTCGCCATCTTTCGGGGCATCTCCTTTCTCGGCGACGGCCTGGCGCTGGTGGCGCTCTACCTGCGCGTCGCGCCTGAGGGCCACGCCTGGGCCGTGGCCGCGCTCGGGATCGCCGCCATGGCCCCGGTGGCGCTGCTCGCCCCGCTCGCCGGCCACGTCGTGGACCGCGTGCGCGCCAAGCCGCTCCTGGTCACGCTCGGCCTGGTCGAGGCCCTCGTGAGTGTCGGGCTCGGCTACTGGCACGCCCTACCCACGACCATCGCGCTCGTCGTGGTGCTCAACGTCTCGATCTCGTTCTCCATGCCCGGCTACTCGGCGTTGCTGCCGGCGATCGTGGGCGACGAGCACATCAACCGCGCGACCGGGACCCTCCAGGCCGCCCAGGGGCTCGCCTTCGTCGCCGGACCGATGCTCGGGGGTCTGCTCGTGGGCTGGACCGGTCAGAGCGTGCCGCTCTACGTGGACGCGGTCAGCTTCGCCCTCGGCACGCTCGGCACGGCCCTGCTCTCGGCCGACCGGCGTCCGACCCCCCACGCCGAGGGCGCGGACCGCCGCATGACCGCGGGGCTGCGCCACGTCTTCTCCGACGCCGTGTTGGCACCGGTCGTGCTCGACTTCTTCGTCTTCCTGCTGGCGCTCGGCATGGTGAACGTCGCCGAGGTCTTCTTCGTCATCAAGACCCTGCACGGCACGCCCCTCGACTACGGCGCCCTCGGCGCGGCCTTCAGCGTCGGCACGATCGTGGGCGCCCTCGTCGGGCGACGGCTGAGCCAGGACCTCTACGCGATGACCCGCCTGCTGCTCGGCAACGTCGTCGCGGCCGGGCTCAGCGTCACCGCGGTCAGCTTCGTCTCCTCCGTCGCCCAGATCTACCCCCTCATCCTCGTCGCCGGGGTGACCGTCGGGGTCATCAACGTCATCGCCATGTCGCTCATGACGCTGCGCACGGCCGAAACCCTGCGCGGGCGGACTTTCGCGGCGCTGAACGCGGTCACCCAGAGCGCCCAGGTCGGGGCCTACCTCCTCGGCGGCCTGGCGCTGAGCGCCTACACGCCGCGCGCCGTCTACCGGTTCGGCGGGGCCGCCGCGACGGTGGCGGCGATCGTCTTCGGGCTGCTCGCGCTGCGCGGGGCGGCGCGGCTGCGCGACGCCGAGGTCGCCTAGGGGTAGTGGCGTTCGATCCGCCAGGTCCCGCCCGCCCTCGTGTACCACACGCGGTCGTGCAGGCGGTCGGCGCGCTGCTGGAAGAACTCGACGAAGGTCGGGGTGAGCCGGTGGCCGCCCCAGTTGGCCGGGCGCGGCACGTCGCGACCCGCGTACTGCGCCTCGAGGGACGCCACGCGCGCCTCGAGCTCGGCGCGACTCGCGAGCGGCTCGCTCTGGCGGCTCGCGTGGGCGCCGATCTGGTGGCCCCGGGGCCGGCGGGCGAAGTAGTCGTCGGACTCCTCGTCGCTCATCAGCGTGACCGGGCCCTCGAAGCGGACCTGGCGCCCGAGGGGCTCGCAGTACCACAGGACCGCGGCGACGGGGTTCGCCGCGAGCTGGCGGCCCTTCACGCTCTCGTAGTTCGTGTACCAGCCGATCGAGTGCGCGTCGCGGTGGCGAAGCAGGACCATGCGCGCGCTCGGCGCGCCGTCGGGCGTCGCGGTCACGAGGGCCACCGCCTCGTGGTCCACCATGACCGCTCCCTCGTCGAACCAGCGGGCGAACTGGACCATCGGGTCCGGGTCGCAGTCCTCGACGTGCAGCGGGTCCCAGCGCGCCATCACGAGACGTCCGCGAGTGACCAGTTGGGGTCGGCCGAGGCGTGAAGGGCGCTCGTCGCGCCGCGCGCGAGGTGCGACAGCCCGGCCGCCGCGATCATGGCCGCGTTGTCGGTGCACATGGCGAGGCTCGGCACGTGGGCGACGACCCCGAACTGCGCCGCGAGGTCGGTGACGGCCGCGCGCAGCGCCGAGTTGGCCGCGACCCCGCCGGCGATCGCGACGCCGGCCACGTCGTAGCGTTCGAGCGCGCGGCGCAGCTTTCGGGTGAGCTGTTCGACCGCGGCGCGCTGGAAGGCGGCGGCGATGTCGGCGTGGGCGAGGTCGGGCCGCTTCTCGCCGGCGCGCACCACGGCCGACTTCAGCCCCGAGAAGGAGAAGTCGAGGTCGTCGCCGGTCATCGAGACCGGCAGGACGAGCGAGGACGCGTCGCCCTCGCCGGCCAGGCGGTCGATGGGCGGCCCGCCCGGGTAGCCGAGGCCGAGCCAGCGCGCGACCTTGTCGTAGGCCTCGCCGGCGGCGTCGTCGATCGTCTCGCCGATGACCTGGTGCTCACCGGGGGCCGTTTGGTGGACGAGCATCGTGTGTCCGCCCGAGACGAGCAGGGTCAGCACCGGCCAAGCGAGGTCGGGCGTCTCGAGCAGCGGGGCGAAGAGGTGGCCCTCGAGGTGGTTCACCGCCACGAGCGGCACGTCCCAGCTGAGCGCGTAGGCCTTCGCCGCCGCGAGGCCGACGAGCAGCGAGCCGATGAGCCCCGGCCCCGCGGTCACCGCCACGGCGTCGATGGCGGGGTGGCCCACGTCGAGACCGGCCGACTCGAGCGCGGCGCGCACGACCGGGACGATCGTGGTCACGTGGGCCCGGCCGGCGAGTTCGGGCACGACGCCGCCGAAGTGGTGGTGCTCTGCGATGGAGGACTCCACGACCGAGCTGTGCACGCGCCAGCGGTCGTCCACGACCGCCGCCGCGGTCTCGTCGCAACTCGTCTCGATGCCCAGCACGACGCTCACGGCTCCAGCGTAGGCCCGATCCCCCCCGGCGCCACGAGGTCGGCCCAGAGCACGAGGGCGTCCTCGTGGGTCTTCTCGTAGTAGTTCTTGCGCACGCCCACCGGCGCGAAGCCGTAGCGCGCGTAGAGGGCCTGGGCGCGGGTGTTGGAGACCGCGACCTCGAGGGTGGCGCGCGTGACGCCTCGCGCGGCCGCGTCGGCCCAGGCCTCGTCGAGCAGGGACGTCGCCACCCCGCGGCCCTCGGCGCCGGGACGCACCCCGATGGTGTTCACGTGCAGCTCGTCGAGCACGAACATCACGCCGAGGTAGCCGAGCACGACGCCGCCCTCGACGGCGACCGTGTACCGGCGCGTGGCGACGTTGCCGAGCTCGTCGAGCAGCATCCCGCGCGACCACGGCTCGGGGAACTGCGCCTCCTCGATCTCGAGCAGCGCCGGAACGTCACGGCGCTCGGCGAGACGGATCGTCCAGGTCTCTGGCCGCTCGCTCATCTGGCGTCGCGCGTGACGAAGTTGGCGACCGCGTCCGCCTCGCGCAGGTAGAGCGGCGCGACCGGACCCGGCTCGCGCGAAGCGAGCGAGAGCGCCGCGAGGGTCGGTGGCACGCCGAGCGGGTGCAGCGTGCCGTTGGGCACGGCCGCGAAGTCGCGCTCGTAGCGCGTCACCCCGTCGCCACAGAAGGTCACGGGGACACCGTTGGTCGCCCAGGCGATCACCACGTCACGCGGGCGTTCAACCGCCGGCTCGCTCGCGGCCGTGACCTCGTCGGTGAGCTCGAAGCTCTGGGTGAAGACCTCACCGCGCCGTCCGTCCACGACGCCGACGAGGCGTCCGCGCACGCCCGCCTCGTGCGCGCCGTGGGCGAGCACCTCGAGTGAGGTCACCCCGACGAGACCCGCCCCCGTCGCGTCAGCCAGGGCGAAGGCCGTCGCGAGCCCGACGCGCAGGCCCGTGAAGAGGCCCGGGCCGCGGTCCACCACGATCGTCTCGAGGTCGCCCGCGCGAAGGCCGAAGTCCGCGAGCAGCGCCGCGATGCCCGGCGCGAGCACCTCGACGTGGCGCCGGTCCGACGCGAGCAGGCGCGCCTCGCGCCGGTCCCCGTCGAGGAGTCCGATCGCGCAGGCCGTCGTCGCGGTCTCGATGGCGAGGGCCCTCACGACGCCCACCGCGCCAGGGCCTCGGCCCGGTCGCGCGCGCCGGCCCCGTCGACGTCGATGGTGCGCCCCTCGTCCGAGGTCACGGCGATTGAGACCGTCACAACGTCCGCGCCGAAGACCGGCGCCGCCAGCTCGCCCCACTCGACGACCGCGACCGCCGCCTCCTCGACGAGCTCGCCGAGGGCGAGGTCGAAGACCTCGTCGAGGCTGGTGACCCGGTAGACGTCGGCGTGGTGCAGGGTCGCGATGCCGAGGTCGTTGTGGCACTCGTGCTGGCGCACGATGGTGAAGGTCGGGCTCGTCGCGCGCTCTCTGACCCCGAGCCCGCGCGCGAGGCCGCGCACGAAGGTGGTCTTGCCCGCGCCGAGCGGCCCCGAGAGCAGCACGACGTCGCCGGGGCGAAGGAGTCGCGCGAACTCCTCGCCCGCCGCCTCGGTGGCGGCCGGTCCCGCGGTGAACCGGCTCACGAGGCCTCCAGGACCGCGCGCACGACCGCGAGGTCGGCGCGCATCACCGCGACGAGGGCGGGGTCGCGCAGCGCCGCGGCCGGGTGGTAGGTGGCGATGCCCGCGCCGGTGCCGAGGTGGCGCGCGCGCCCGTGCACGGCCGCCATGGGCAACGTCGCCCCGAGTACCTCGCGCGCCGCGGTGAGGCCGAGCGCGAGGGTGACCCGCGGCGCGAGGTCCGCCAGCTGGGCGTCGAGCCAGGGCCGACAGGCCTCGAGCTCGTCACGCGCCGGGGTGCGGTTGCTCGGCGGGCGGCACTTGACGGTGTTGGTGACGTAGCACTGCTCGCGCAACAGCCCGACCTCCTCCTCGATGAGTCTGAAGAGCAGCTGGCCACTGCGACCGATGAAGGGGGCGCCGCCCTCGTCCTCCTGGCGTCCCGGGGCCTCACCCACGAGCAGCAACGTCGCGTCGTTCGGACCGGTGCCGATCACCACGCGCGTGCGCGACGCGCTGAGCCGACAGCGCGTGCAGCTCGACAGGGCCGCGACGTCCAGGGCCATCTAGTCCACCAGCACCCGCGGCACCCGGGCCCCGATGCCACAGAGGATCTCCCAGGTGATCGTGCCGGCGAAACGGGCCCACTCGTCGGCGCTGATCGACTCGTCACCCTGGCGCCCGAGCAGCACGACGTCGTCGCCGACCTCCACCGCGTCGTCGCCGACGTCGATGAGGAGCTGGTCCATCGTGACGGTGCCCGCGAGCGGGTAGCGCCGCGCGCCGATGAGCACGTCGGCGCCGGCCTCGAAGAGCCGACGCGGGTAGCCGTCGGCGTAGCCGAAGGGCACCGTCACCACCGTCGCCGCCCGTTCGAGGGGTCGGCGACGCCCGTAGCTCGGGCGCTCCCCGGCGTCGAGGCGCCTCGCCGCGACGATCTGGGCGCGCAACGTCAGCGCCGGCTCCAAGGTGACGCCCGCCTCGGCGAGGGTCTCGCCGAGCCACGGGTCGGGTAAGTAGCCGTAGAGCGCGAGCCCGACGCGCGCCATC